>JACDGR010000207.1 GCA_013821525.1 Actinomycetota bacterium | reverse complement strand
CGGCCAGTCCCGATCCTGTGATGCCGGCCTTGCCGAGCCGATCCTCGATCTCCCGCCGCGAGCGGTCGCGGTGCTGCAGCGACCGCGCAGCGATCTCGATCGGATCGGGCTCGCTCACCATCTAGGCGGCTGCGGTTGCTGCCTCTTCGTCCGGGACGGCAACGACGACGGGCTCGGTTCCCTGCGGGAGCAGCCTCGCCGAGATAACCTGACCCTCGGGGGCGCTTGCCTGGACCGCGTGCAGAATCGACTGCACGACGTCGGGATGCTCCTTCAGGAACGCGCTTGCGTTCTGCCGTCCCTGGCCGAGCCGCTCGTCGCCGAACGAGAAGTAGGAGCCCGATTTCGTCACGACCTTCCGGTCGAGACCGACCTCGAGCACCGTCCCCTCCCAGGAGATTCCGTCGCCGTAGATGATGTCGAACTCGGCCTGCTTGAACGGCGGCGCGACCTTGTTCTTGACCACCTTGACGCGCACGCGGTTCCCGATCGCCTCGACACCCTCCTTGAGGGTCTCGATCCTCCGGATGTCGAGTCGGACCGACGCGTAGAAGCGCAGCGCGCGACCGCCGGGCGTCGTCTCGGGGCTGCCGAACATGACGCCGATCTTCTCGCGGAGCTGATTCGTGAAGAGGCAGATCGTGTCGGTCTGGTGCAGCGTGCCGTTCAGCTTGCGCAGGGCCTGGCTCATCAGCCGGGCCTGGAGGCCGACGTGGCTGTCGCCCATCTCGCCCTCGATCTCGGCCTTCGGCGTCAACGCGGCGACCGAGTCGATCGCGACAACCGCAAGCGCGCCCGAGCGCACCAGCAGCTCGCAGATGTCGAGCGCCTGCTCACCCGTGTCGGGCTGTGAGACGAGCAGCTCGTCGATGTTGACGCCGATCCGCTTTGCGTAAGCGGGGTCCATCGAATGCTCTGCGTCGATGAAGGCGCAGATGCCGCCGCGGCGCTGCGCCTCGGCGATCACGTGGTAGACGAGGGTCGTCTTGCCCGACGATTCGGGGCCGTAGACCTCGACGACCCGGCCGCGCGGGAGCCCGCCCACGCCGAGCGCGACGTCGAGCGAGAGGGAGCCGGTCGAGACGGCGCCGATCGCGACCTGGGCCTGGTCGTTCATCTTCATCACGGCGCCCTTGCCGAACTGGCGCTCGATCTGTCCCAGTGCCGTGTCAAGTGCTTCTTGCTGGCGATCCATCCTTCTACCGACCTCCTAGGGCTGCTTGCTGGTCAAAACGCGCCCTCCGGCGCCGAGAGAACCGAACGGTAGAGGGCCGATCGGACGACACCGATCGAACAGGTGTTCGCCCCTTACGACTCTACTCCTCCCACTCCCGTCCAGCTGCACTGTGTTCCTGCACGCTAGCGCCCATGGTGTGCCGTGTCTGTCACGGATCGGTGACCAATTGGCGCACGAGATGGAGCGCGGCGACCGCCGCGCGGGAACGGATCGTCTCGCGATCGGCGGGGAAGTCGAGCTGCAGCGCACGCTCCCCAGCCGGGCCTGCGGCGTGCAGGTGGACGAGCCCGACGGGCTTTGCCTCGGTCCCGCCTCCCGGGCCGGCCACGCCCGTCACCGAGACCGCGACATCGACGCCGAGCCGCTCCCGGGCGCCGTTGGCCATCGCCGCCGCGGTCTCGGCCGAGACCGCGCCGTGCTCGGCCAGCACGGTCTCGGGCACGCCGAGCTGTGCGGCTTTCACCTCGTCTGCATAGGCGACGATCGAGCCGGCGAACACGTCGCTCGCGCCCGGCACGTCGGTCAAGCGGGCGGCAACGAGACCACCTGTGCACGACTCGGCGGTCGCAAGGGTGAGCCCGCGCTCGCGCAGCAGGCCGAGCACGAGCTCGGCAGTGCCGACCTCCTCCTGCGCGAACAGGAAGCGCTCGTTGTCGGCGACCAGCTGCGCCTCGATCGCTTCCGCCCGAGCGCTCGCCCCCGGCTCGACGAACAGGTCGACGTGCAGCTCGAACTCGCGGGCGCAGATCGTCACGTCGACGCCGTCGCCGTCGCCACCTGCTGCGGCGAGCGACCGCGCGACTGCGGACTCGGAGACCCCGTAGAAACGGAGGACACGACGATCGGGCGGTTTCGCCCGCCGGAGCAGGGCCTGCAACGCCTCGGTCTCGAGCACGCGGGGCCAGAGCGCCTGCAGCTCGCGTGGCGGCCCGGGCAGCGCCACCACGAGCCCGTCGTCGTGCGCAAACACGACCGCGGGCGCGGTCCCGACGAGACCGACCCAGGAAGCGCCGTCCGGCAGGGTTGCCTGCTTCGCGACGCCCTCGGCGAAGTCTCCGTAGGGCCGCCGCAGCCGTTCTGCGACCCGGCGCGAGAGCACCTCGATCGCCGCCCTCAGCTCGTCGTCCAGGTGGAGCGGCACGCCGGCCGCACGGGCGAGCAGCTCGATCGTCCGGTCGTCGTGCGTCGGGCCGAGACCGCCCGAGACGAGCAGCAGGTCGTAGCCGAGCCCTTCCCTCAGAGCCGCCTCGAGGTCCTGCGGTGCGTCACCGACGACGGTGATCCGCACCGGCTCGATGCCGAGGCGGAGGAGCGAAGCGGCGAGATACGGCCCGTTCCGGTCGTTGCGGTCACCGCGGACGAGCTCGGAGCCCGACGCGACGATCGCGGCACGCGGCCGCGCCGGAGCTGATGCGCCGGTGTCGGCTACAGCGGACGCCAGCCGGTGGCGGTGACGAGGATGACGCGGGGCCTCTGGCCCGGCACGTGCACGAGCTTGCCGCGCACTTGGATCCGCAGGTTCTCCGGCGAGTCGATCTGCACCCAGAGCCGTTTCCCGCGGATGCCGACGGCCCCGTCACCGGCCTGCACCGTTCCGTCGTACCGGATCGCGCCGGTGGCGCTCCCGGCGCGCGCGGTGAGATGCGTCGAGCCACGCAGTGCCTTGACGGTCAGCAACGCAGGCACGACGCGCGGTGAGGTAGCGACGGTGCGCGGCTTGGGCTTGCTGCCGGGCTTGTCGCTCGTCTTCCACGCCGAGATCACGATCACCGTGAAGACGGCGATCGCTGCGAGCGCGACGACGACGACGCTCGTCTCGATCCGGCGGTTGCGAGGAGGCGCCTTCGCGGGAACGCGGCGCGATCGAGTGTCGTGCTCCTCGCCGGGCACGAACCGCGAGTTGAACTCGTCGACGTAGAGCTGCCCGTCGAGCCCGAGGTACTCCGCATAGGTGCGGAGGAAGCCCTTGACGTAGGTCTCGGCAGGCAGCAGGTCGAAATGCTCTTCCTCGAGCGCGCGCAGGTACTTGCCTCTGATCTTCGTCGCAACCTCGGCCTGGGCGAAGTCGATTCCCCGGCGCATGCGGGCCTCGCGGAGGCTGTTTCCGATCTCGAACACGGCACGGAGCAGCGTAGCGCCGTGACTTGCGCCTGGCTACTTCGGCGCTATTGCACCCCGCGCAGGGTTCCGTAGACGCCGAGCGCCAGCGCGCCGGTGAGCCCCACGTAGAGAGCTGCCCAGGCGATCACCTGCGGCCAGCGGCTCGTCGACGGCGTCACGCTGCGGGCACGCGCCAGGCGCGCCCGGCGGGCGGCAACCCACGAGAAGATGCCGCAGACGAGCGCGATGCCGACCGACACGTAGAGGGCGCGCAGCAGCGGCACGCGCGCGAGGAACTGGGCTGCCAGCACCCCGGCCGGGATCGCAGCGATCGCGAGCAGCCCGAAGACCACGGCGACACGCGCGGAGCGGCCGCGCCCGCTACTGCTTGACATATGGCCGCCCGGCTGCGGCGGGGCCGATCGAGCGTCCGATCACACCGGCGACGGCGACGAGCGTCAGGACGTACGGCAGCGCCTGGAAGAGCGTCCCCCACTGGTTGCCGTACGCGTTCGGCAACCGGTCTGCAAGCGCGCTCGAGAATCCGAAGAGCAGCGTTGCCGCCCAGGTGGGGAACGGCCGCCACTTTCCGAAGACGAGAGCGGCGAGGCCGATGAAGCCGGTGCCGTTCGTCATGCCCTCGTTGAACGAGTGGACGAAGCCGATCGAGAGGTAAGCGCCCCCCATCGCTGCGATCGCTCCCGAGGCGATCACCGCCATGTACCGCACCTTGTAGACCGAGATCCCGACCGTGTCCGCGGCCCGCGGGTGCTCGCCGACGGCCCGCAGCCGCAAGCCGTACGGCGTCCGGAAGACGAAGATGTAGGTGCCGATCAGCAGCAGGAACGAGAGCCAGATCATCAGGTTCAGCTGCCCGAGAATCGGTCCGATGAAGTACCAGTTCTGGATGAAGTGGATGTGCACGTCAGGGATGCCGTAGTCCGGCACGTTGCCCGGGGTACCCGTGTCGCCGTACTGCTCGATGAAGAGGTAGCCGGTGATCCCGAGCGCGAGGAAGTTGATCGCGGTTCCGGAGATGATCTGGTCGACCTTCAGGTGGATTGCCCAGATCGCATGGATCGTCGCAAGCACCATGCCGGCGAGCGCCGCTGCGGCGAGACCGACGATCCACGCGAGGTTGCCCGCCCACGAGTGGGCCCAGATCGCGCCCCAGATGCCGAAGAATGCGCCGGTGAGCAGCATTCCCTCGAGGGCGACGTTGACCACACCGCTGCGCTCGCAAAAGAGCCCGCCGATCGCCGCGAAGGTCAGCGGTGTCGCATAGCGGAGCGTCGCAGCACCGAGCGCGCTCCAGACGACGACCTGGTTCAGGTGGCTCTCCGAGGACTGGGTCGCGAGCAACCCGAGGCCAATTCCGAAGAGCCCGGCAACGACTGCGCCTCCGCCGACGCGACGCTCGTCACGCGACCAGGCCCAGATCCCCGCTGCAATTGCGAGCATCCCGATCACGACGGGGAACGCGGCGCTGCGAGCCGCCAGTGGCGGGAGGGCGAGCCAGAAGGCGATCGAGCCGAGCACGATCCCGTAGACGCCGATCGTGCGTGGGTGCGTCCAACGGATCCCGCCGACGCGGGCGGCGACGGCGCTCACGTGGCTCGCCTCCGCCGCTTGATCCAAGCCGCGACGCCCCCCAGGTTCAGGCCGACGAACAGGACGACGAGACCCTGGATGATCGTGGTCAGATTGCCGGCGAGCTCGGGCCGGAAGATCGACGGATCGAGCTGCCGCCCCGAGGTGCCGTTGATCAGTGCGCCGAAGAGCAGCGAGGCGAAACCGACGCCGACGGCGGTGTTCCGTCCTAACAGACCGGCCGCGAGCCCGATGAACCCGATCTGGTTGGCGTGGATGTCGGTCTCGCCGATCCGGTACTCCCAGCCTGTGATGTCGATCGCGCCCGCGAGCCCCGCGAATGCGCCCGAGATCGCCATCGCCAGGAAGTAGTTGCGCGCGACCGAGATACCGCCGTACCGCGCCGCCTCCGGGTTGAACCCGACGGCGCGCACCTCGTAGCCGAGCGTCGTGCGGTTGATGATGATCCAGTAGACGACGAGCATCGCGACCGCGATGAAGATGCCGACCGAGAGTCCCTGGAGCAGCTTCAAGCCCCAGAAGACCGGGAGCTTCGCGCCCTCCACGATGTCGTTGGAGATCGGCACCGATGCCTCGCTGCCCTGCAGCGGCCCGCCCTGGCCGAACAGATACGAGCCGACCCAGATCGCGATCCAGTTCAGCATGATCGTCGAGATCACCTCGTGAGCGCCTACGGTCGCCTTCAGGATGCCGGCGATCCCCGCCCAGGCTGCGCCTGCGAGCGTGCCGACGAGCAGGCAGAGGATCACGTGCACGGCCGGGTTCATGCTGTTGAACGACGAGCCGAGCCAGACCGCGAAGATCGTGCCCGCGAGGTACTGGCCCTGGCCGCCGATGTTGAACAACCCGCAGCGAAACGCGAAGGACAGTGCGAGCGCGGTCAGGATGATCGGCGTTGTCAGCAGGAGTGTCTGCTGGAGGTTCTGCGCGGCGATCGAGGCGGTGTCCCAGGGGAACCAGAACTTGTGCGTCGAGAACGGGATGCGTGCCGAGTAGTGGCCGACGTGGAAGAACCAGTTGATGCCGGTGCCGTTGAAGATCGCGTGGTAGACCTTGATCGGGTTCTTGCCGGTCAGGACGACGACGAGGCCGCCCATCATGAACGCGAGCAGCGTCGTGATCAGGGGCGCGATCGCGCCCTTCAGGCCGCCGAAGCGCGATGCGAAATGACTCTGCGGCGTTGGCACGCGACCGGGCGCCGGTGCCTGCGGCACCTCGTCCTGCGACCCTGCGAGCTCGGTCGCATCGTCCGCGGGTGTGTCGCCGGGATCGTGCTCGTCGCTCATGCTGCCTCTCCCGACGCGTGGTCGAAGCCCTGGCCGCCGCCGGTCATCGCGAATCCGAGCTCTTCCTCGGTTGCGCTCGGTGGGAACTCGCCGACGATCCGACCCTCGTAGATGACGAGGATGCGATCCGAGAGCGAT
>JACDGR010000206.1 GCA_013821525.1 Actinomycetota bacterium | reverse complement strand
GACTACGCCCAGTGCGTGGCAGCTTGGGGTGAGCGCGACCCGCAGCGCTTCCTCGCCTACTGGCAGGCGCACGGCATGCCGGACGCTGAGCTCGAGGGGCAGATGCGCGATTCCGAGCGGCTCCTGGCGGCCGTCCACTGGGTGCGAGACCCGGAGCTGCTCGAGCGCGGGGACGAGCTCGACGGGTGGCGGGTCGAGGTGCTCCGCGGCCACGCCGACGGTCACATCGTGCTGCTGCGCGACGGGGTGCTGATCGCAGGCGACACGATCCTGCAGGGCATCACGCCTGCGATCGGGCTCTATCCCAACTCGCGCCCGGACCCGCTCGGCGACTATCTCGAGACGCTGCAGCGCATCGTCGAGCTGGCACCGCGGATCGCCTACGCCGGTCACAAGGAGCCGATTGAGGATCCTGCGGGCCGCGCCCGCGAGATCCTGGAGCATCACCGCGAGCGGCTCGACGGCACCGCGGCGGCGCTGACCGCCGATCCGAAATCCGCCTACGAGGTGTCACTCTCGCTCTTCGAGCGGGATCTTCCGCCGACCCTCAGGCGTTTCGCGACCGCGGAATCGCTCGCGCACCTCGAGCGGCTCGTCCGCGAGGGCCGCGCCGAGCGGGTGGGCCTCTCCTACCGCAGCGATACCATTTGACTATGCAGCCGCTGAAGATTGGCGTACTCGCCGTGCAGGGAAACTTTCGCGAGCACGCACAGATGCTGCGCTCGCTCGGGGCAGAGACGATCGAGGTGAGAAAGCCCGAGCAGCTCGACGGGCTCTACGGACTGGTCATCCCCGGCGGTGAATCGACGACGTTCACGCGGCTGATGGCGCTCTACGGGTTGGACGAGGCGGTGCGGCGGTTCGACCGGCCGGTCTTCGGAACCTGTGCCGGGATGATCGTCCTCGATCGGGACCACCTCGGCCTCGTCGACGTCGGCGTGCGCCGCAACGCATTCGGCCGCCAGGTTGCGTCGTTCGAGACCGACCTCGAGGTCGTTGGCGAGACCGAGCCGTTGCGTGCGGTCTTCATCCGCGCACCGTGGGTCGAGGACGTCGGCCCGGACGTCGAGGTGCTCGCCGAGGTCGACGGCCGCCCCGTGCTCGCGCGCGAGGGGCGCTTCCTCGTCGCGGCATTCCATCCGGAGCTGACGGGCGACACACGTCTGCACGAGAGATTCCTGGAATCGGTCAGGGAGGCGCAGCTTGTCCGGGCATAGCAAGTGGTCGTCGATCAAGCACAAGAAGGGTGCCGCTGACGCGAAGCGCGGCAAGCTCTTCTCAAAGCTCTCACGCGCGATCATCGTCGCCGCGAAAGAGGGTGGGGGAGATCCGACGAACAACCTCGCGCTCCAGAATGCGATCGAGAAGGCGAAGTCGTACTCGATGCCCAAGGACAACATCGACCGGGCGATCGCAAAGGGCTCGGGTGCCGACGCCGACGCCGACGCGTTCGAGACAATCGTGTATGAGGGCTACGGGCCCGAGGGTGTCGCCGTGATCGTCGAGGCGCTGACCGACAACCGCAACCGCACCGCGGCCGACGTGCGTCACATGTTCGCCAAGCACGGGGGCAACCTCGGCGCGACGGGCGCGGTTGCGTGGCAGTTCGACCGGCGTGGCGTCGTCGTCGTTCCGGCGGAAGGCGTCGACGAGGAGGAGTTGCTGCTCGTCGCAGCCGATGGCGGCGCGGACGACGTCGAGCAGGACGGCACCGTCTTCCAGGTCACCTCGCCGCCCGAGGAGCTCTCGGCCGTCCGCCAGGCGATCGAGGCCGCGGGGATGACCGTTGATTCGGCGGAGCTGATGCTCGTGCCGAAGACGACCGTGGCCGTCGACGACGAGGCGAAGGCACGCCAGGTGATGCGGCTGATCGACGCGCTCGAGGACAACGACGACGTCCAGGACGTCTACGCGAACTTCGATATCCCCGAGCGAGTGCTCGAGCTCGTTGCCGGCTGACGCGCCGTAGGCAAGACGAGCCGTAACCGGCGCCGGCCGGCTGACGTTAGACACTCTGACGGGGCCGTCACGAACTGGAGGTAGAGGGATGTCGTCAGTCGACAGCACACTGAATGCGCAGGGAGACAAGGCGCGGCAAAAGGCGGATTCGGGCACTGGTTGGTACGCGGTGCTCGCCCGCACCGGGCTCGTCGCGAAGGGTCTGTCATTCGCGCTCGTCGGTGCCCTGGCGATCAAGCTCGCGCTCGGCAGCGGGGGCTCGGCGACGAGCCGCCAGGGTGCGCTCGCACAGCTCGCCCATCATTCCTTCGGAAAGGTCGCGTTGATCGCGCTCGCGATCGGCTTCGCGGCGTACGCACTCTGGCGTTTCGTGCAGGCATACGCCGAACGTGACGAGGGCGGTGACGACGGCGAAGCGAAGAAGTGGGGGAAGCGCGCCGGCTACGTCGGTCGCGGGCTCATCTACGCGGGTCTGACCGCCTCGACGCTGAGGATCCTGTCGGGCTCGGGCGCAGGGCAGTCGCAGAACTCGAAGGCGCACAAGTCGACTGCCATGGTGCTCGGCTGGCCCGGCGGCAGGTACCTCGTCGGTGCGGCCGGCCTCGTCGTGATCGGAGTCGGCGTCTGGAACCTCTATCGCGGGCTCGCGAAGAAGTTCGAGGACAAGTGGCGCATGGGCCGCCTCTCACCCGGGGTCAAGCGCTGGGGCACACGCGCCGGCGTGCTCGGCCACGCCGCCCGGTTCGTCGTGTTCGGCCTGATCGGCGTGTTCATGGTCAAGGCAGCGGTCGACTACAAGCCGAAGGACGCGATCGGCCTCGACGGCGCCCTGCAGAAGCTCGCGCACGCCTCGTACGGGCCGTGGCTCCTCGGCCTCACGGCCGTCGGCCTCGTCGCATACGGGATCTATTGCCTCGTCGACGCCGCGCTGCGCGACGTCTCTGCGAACGCCTGAGCACGTGAGCGGGATCGACGGATCGATCGCCGTCTGGGTGCCCACGCACCGGATCGGCTTTCTCAACGATCCCTCGGTGTGGCTCGGGACGATCGAGAAGCTCGGGGCGGTGTGGATCGTGATTGCCCTGCTGGTCGCGGCCGCCCGCCGCGTCGGCGTCGCGCGCACGATCGCCTTCGGCGTCTTCACGGGCCTCACGACCCTCGCGGCCGACTCACTCTCCTTCCTGCTCAAGGACGCGACCCACCGCACGAGGCCCTTCGTCGCCCACCCGCAGATCCACCCGCTCTATGTCGTCCATTCGAGCTCGTTCCCGGCCGGGCACGCCGCGACCGCGTTCGCGGGAGCGGTGCTGCTCTCGGCCGTAGCTCCGCGTCTGACGCCGGCGCTCGTCGTACTGGCGACCCTGATCGCCTTCTCACGGATCTACGACGGGGTGCACTACGCCACGGACGTCCTCGCGGGTGCCGTGCTCGGGGCTGCCGTTGGGGTTGTCGCCGCGCTCCTGCTCCGGCGCTTCGGCCCGGCGGAGACCGTCCGAGCCTACGCCTAACGTATCCATGTGAAAGTTCTCGGCATCGACCCAGGGACGGCTGCATGCGGGTACGGAATCGTCCACGAAAGAGACGGGCGCCTCAGGGCCACGTGCCACGGGTGGTGGCGAACGTCCCCCAAAGATTGTCTGGAGGCTCGGCTGCTCACGATCTTCACGGGCGTCCAGGAGCTGATCGAGGAGCACGCGCCGGATGCCGTCGCCCTGGAGGAGTCGTTCGTCGGCGCAGACGCCCGCATCGCACTCTCCGTCGGCCAGGCGCGGGGAGCCGTGCTCGTCGCCGCGTCGTCCGCCGGCGTCGCGTGCGCTGAGTACGCGCCTGCGAGCGTCAAGCAGGCGGTCTGCGGCTACGGCCGCGCCGACAAGGATCAGGTCGGCCGCATGGTGAAGGCGATCCTCGCGCTCGAGCAGGTGCCGACGCCGAACCACGCTGCGGATGCGCTCGCCGTCGCGATCTGTCACGCGCTCGCGCCGCCGCTGATGGCAAAGGTGGCCCTCGCGTGATCGCCAGGTTGCGCGGGACGATTGCTGGCCGCTCGGGCAACGGGCTGGTCGTCGACGTGAACGGCGTCGGCTACCTCGTCAACGCGACGCCCTCCGTGCATCGGCTGGGCGTGAGCGACGAGGTGACGATGGAGATCCACACCGTCGTGCGGGAGGATGCATTGCAGCTCTTCGGCTTCGCGACGGCGGACGAGCGTGAGCTGTTCGAGATGTTGCTCGGGGTATCGGGGGTCGGCCCGAAGGTGGCGCTCGCGATCGTCTCAGGCTCGACGCCGTCCGACCTGCGCTGCGCGATCGCGCGCGACGACGTGAAGCGCTTCCAGGCGATTCCCGGCATCGGCCTCAAGACCGCGCAGCGCGTCGTGCTCGAGCTGAAGGAGAAGCTCGTTCTCTCTGACGCCGGCACCGCGTCGTACGACGGCGACCTGACCGCGCGCGATGCGCTCGTCGAGCTCGGCTGGACGCTGATCGACGCCGAGCGCGCCCTCGCGGAGGTCGGCGACGGGCTCTCGGTCGAAGAGCAGGTTCGCTCCGTCCTCAGGCAGGCCGCATGAGCAGCCAGTTCCTGGCACCCGTGCTGGGCGATGCCGAAGAGGAGCTCGAGCGCTCGCTGCGCCCGCGCTCCCTGGACGACTTCGTCGGGCAGGAGCGCGTCAAGGAGCAACTGCAGATCGCGCTCACGGCCGCCAAGGCCCGCGGCGAGGCGCTCGACCACGTCCTGCTCGCCGGGCCGCCGGGGCTCGGCAAGACCTCGCTCGCACAGATCGTGCGCAACGAGCTCGGCGTCGGCATCCGCCAGGTGGCCGGACCTGCGCTCGAGCGCAAGGGCGACATCGCCGCCATCCTGACCTCGCTCGACCCACGCGACGTGCTCTTCGTCGACGAGATCCACCGCCTCAACCGGGCAGCCGAGGAGATCCTCTACCCGGCGCTCGAGGACTTCCGCCTCGACATCATCGTCGGGCAAGGACCGGCCGCGCGCACGCTCACGCTCGATCTGCCGCCGTTCACCCTGATCGGAGCGACGACGCGCACCGGGCTGCTGACGACGCCGCTCCGGGACCGGTTCGGTCTCACCTTCCGCCTCGATCACTACGCCCCGGTCGAGCTCGCGAAGATCGTGCGCCGCTCGGCCGGGATCCTGAACGTGGAGATCGCCGAGGACGCCGCCGAGCTCGTCGCAGGGCGCTCCCGAGGTACGCCCCGGATCGCGAACCGCATCCTGCGGCGGGTGCGTGACGTCGCCGAGGTGCGCCACGAGGGGATCGTCACAACTGCGATCGCCGAGGAGGCGCTGGCGCTCCTCGAGGTCGACGCCGCCGGTCTCGAGCGGTTCGACCGTGAGCTGCTGCGCTGCGTCGTGCACAAGTTCACCGGCGGCCCCGTCGGGCTCTCGACCCTTGCCGTCGCGCTCGGCGAGGAGCCCGAGACGATCGAGGACGTGTACGAGCCCTACCTCCTGCAGCTCGGCTTCTTGCAGCGAACGCCGCGTGGCCGCATCGTCACCCAGCTCGGCCGGGCGCATCTCGGTGAGGTCGACGACAGCGAGACGCTCTTCTAAAGCCAAAGGCGGATGGGAACGTCAGCCCCGCGCGCGGACGCCGCCGCAGCCTCGATCGGGGCGACCGATCTCTTCGTGTTGCGGCGGGTTCGCGGCGACCGCTTCGTGCACTTCGGCGGCAGCGGCCGTGGTGCCGGCTGGGTCGCCCACGGCGGTAAGGAGCTTGTCTTCGGGCCCTACTACGCCCGCGCAGTCCGCTCGTCTTACCTGCTCGAGCTGCAGGGGCCGGCGCGCGGCGTGCTGTTCGTCGCGCACACCGACGTGGCCCCGCGCGGCTTCAAGTTGCTCTGTCGGCGACTCGGGTCGCGGCTTGCGGGGGTCGTCTCCGCGAAGCTCGGCGTTCCCGATCACACAGGCGTGGTGCGCGGAAGAGGCGGTTCGCCTGCACGCTGCGTTCGGCGCCCTCGACGCTTCCTGAGCAGGCTCAGAGCGAGCGGCGCGGTCAGCAGCGCCATCACGTCGAACCAGACGTACCCCGCGGCGACTCCGCTTGGCGGGTTGCCGTCCGGTACTCCGCTGCCCGGGAGCGCCGGCGCCCAGCGCCAGGTGTCGATCGCCGTGCCGTAGAGCTCGAGCGCGGCGACGACGAGGAAGACCCCGGCGTAGACGGCCCGGTTGCGCCCGCGCCAGAGGAAGAGGAGCAGGAGCGGCACGCCGACCGCGCCTGCGACGTCGCGTTGTGGAAGCACGGTCAGCCCGAGCAGCCCCCAAATCGTTGCGAGCACGCCCGCGGTGAGGACGAGCGCGCGGACGTGGCCGCGCACCGCGTTTGCGAGCGCCAGGCCGGTCAGATAGACGATCCCGTGCGCCGGCGGCACGAACAGCGGGAGATTGTGCAGCCGGTAGGAGTAGACG
>JACDGR010000205.1 GCA_013821525.1 Actinomycetota bacterium | reverse complement strand
GCCATCAGCAGCTCAGCTCAGTCATCGAGCTGCTCAGCGTACGACAGAGCAAAGCGGTCGGTCATCCCGGCGATGAACTCGACCACGTCCTCGGGCGCCTGCCCGAGCGCGGTCAGCCGCTCGTAGATGCGCCGGATCGTCGTGTGGGCACGCTCGTGCTCGCCACGCGCTTCCGCTCCGAGATAGACCCGCTCGAACATGAACGCCCGCAGCGAGAGCATCGCACTGCCGATCTCGTCGCTCTGCAGGATGTCGCCCGCAGCCTCCGAGGTCTCGACGAGATCGTGGACGAGCGTGTCGATCCGCTTCGCCCCCGTCGGCCCGAGCACGTCGAGCTCCTCGTTCGGCAGGTCGGCCTGAGCCAGAATCCCGTACCTGATCGCGTCGTCGATGTCGTGGTTGATGTAAGCAACGCGGTCGACGATGCGCACGATCTTCCCCTCGAGCGTCGCGGGCTCCCGCTCGCCGGTGTGCGTGAGGATGCCGTCGACCACTTCGAGCGTCAGATTCAGACGTCGTGCGATCTTGGCCGATTGCTCGTGGTGGCGAAAGCCGCCCGGAACGAGCGCGTCGAGCGCAGCTTCGCCCGCGTGCCCGAACGGCGGGTGGCCCATGTCGTGACCGAGGCCGATCGCCTCGGTCAGGTCCTCGTTCAGGCGCAAGGCGCGCGCAACGACCCTGGCGATCCCGGTCGTCTCGAGGGTATGGGTCATCCTTGTCCGGTAATGGTCGCCTGCGGGATCGATGAAGACCTGCGTCTTCCCTTTCAGCCGGCGGAACGGCTTCGAATGGAGGATGCGGTCGCGGTCGCGCTGAAAGGGCGTGCGCACGAGGCACTCCTCCTCGGCGCGCTCACGACCGCGCGACGCGTACGAGCGAACCGCGAGCGGTGAGAGGGCGCGTTCCTCCAACTCGCGGATCCGCGAGGCGAAGACGTCGCCAACCCTCCCGGCAAGCTCGGGCATGACGCCACGGTAGCCGCCGGGCCAGATGCGGTTTGGCTCAGATGATGATCGGCACGGTTCCGCCATCCGCCGACCAGGCAGCGCCGGTCACGTACGACGCGCGGTCGGAGAGAAGGAACACGATCACGGCCGCGATCTCGTCGGGTTCTGCAAGCCGGCCGAGCGGACGGCCGGAGCCGACCTTGGCGAGCACGGCGGCGCGATCACCCTGCTGGTCTGCGAGCCCGCCGTCGCCGATCCACGCGTCGGTGGCGGTCGGCCCCGGCGTGACGGCGTTGCAGCGGATCCCGGAGCCCGCGTAGAGGTCCGCGACGAGTCGCGAGTAGGAGAGGAGCGCCGCCTTCATGACGGAGTAGTCCGGCATCGTCGCTGAGGGTCGCTTCCCCGCGGTCGAGGAGACGTTGACGATCGCCCCTCCCCCGTGCCGCTCCATCCCCGGCACAACGGCCCGCGTGACGCGGACCGCGCTCAGGAGGTTGAGCTCGAAGGACGCCTGCCAGTCCTGATCGGTCAGATCGGCCAGCTTTCGAATCTCCGTGCCACCAACGTTGTTGACGAGGCAGTCGATGCGCCCGAACTGCGCCTCGCTTTCGGCGACTACACGCGCTGCGTCGGCGGCAACGGTGGCATCGGCGACGACGTGCAGATCGCCCGGCCCCTTCGCGCGACGCCCTGTGCTGATCACGACTGCCCCTTCCGCACGCAGCTGCTGCGCGACCGCCAGACCGATGCCGGCGGTCGAGCCGGTGACGAGACACACCTTGTCTCTGAGGCCGAGATCCATCGCGCCGCTACGTTAGCGCCGATGACGACGCTGCTCCTGACGCGGCACGGCGAGACCTCCTGGAACAACGAGCACCGGTGGCAGGGCCATGCCGACGAGCCGCTGAACGAGGTCGGACGCTCGCAGGCGCGGGCACTCGCGCCGACGCTCACCGGTCGCGGCATCGCCGCTGCCTATGCGAGCGACCTCGCCCGGGCACGGGAGACGGCGGAGCTGCTCGCCGGGCCGCTCGGCCTGCCGGTCGTCACGCTTCCTGGGCTGCGCGAGGTCGACGTCGGCACGTGGTCTGGCCTCCACCACGCGGAGATCCAGACGCTCGATCCCGAGGGCTACCGGCGTTGGGAACAGGGCGGGAAGGGCTGGCAGCAGGGAGAGAGCTACGAGGAGATGGGCGTCCGCGTCGTCGCCGCGCTGCTCGAGATCGCGGCCGCCCACCCCGGCGAGACCGTGCTCGTCGTCTCTCACGGGGGATCGATCCGCGCCTGCCGGGCGAGCGCCGCAGGGGTCTCGGTCGCCGAGTCTCGCGGTGCCCAGGCTCTCGGTACGACCGCCAACTGCGAGGTCGTCGAGCTCCAGGTCGTCGACGGCCGCCTCGTGGGCACCCCTGGCTAGACTCACCGGCAGGGCGATGGAGGACTACACGAACAAGTACAAAGGCGAGCAGGTCGAGATCGCCCTCTTCGGGGGTGAGTATCAGGACGGCGTCCTGACCGCGTATTGCTACCTCGAGGACGTCGCCCACATCGAGCTGAACGGGCACATCCTGATCCCGCTGCAAAACGTTGCATCGCTGCATTGCTCGAGCCGCTGCGACGCTCCCGAGCCCGACTGGCCCCCACGCGGCCTCGCCGAGGACGACGGAGCCGACGCGGGCGACGACGCCGAGTAGCCGGGCTCTCCGGTGCGGAAGCGGGTACTCGTTTTCCGAAACGTGATCAAGGCGTGGCTCCTGCTTGCGACGGTCGGGCTGCTCTTTGGGCTCGCGGGCTGGGAGCTAGGCGGATATCCGGTCGGGCTGCTGTTCTTCGCCTCGATCGTGATGCTCGGTGGCGCGATCTACGGCTATGCAGACCGGATCGTGATGGGAATGCTCGGAGCGCGTGAGCTGCTGCAGGGGGAGGCGCCGGCGCTGCATTCGACGCTCGAGCGGCTGGCGAGCTCGGCAGGCGTGATCAAGCCGAAGCTCTACGTGCTCGGCGACAGCTACCCGCGCGCGCTCGGCGCCGGGCGTGGCGCGGGTGGTGGCTCGGGGATCGCGATCTCGGTCGGGCTGATGGGTGTCGCATCGCCTGCGGAGGTCGAGGGGATCCTCGCGCACGAGCTCGCCCACCTCCGCCACCGGGATGTGCTGCTCCAGACGGTCGCGGTCGTGATCGCCTCGGCGACGGTGGAGGCATCGCGGCTCGGCGGAGCGTTCCAGCGCGCGCTGCTCTTCGTGCTCGCGCCGGTTGCGGCCGCGTTCGTGCACCTGCTGCTCTCGCCGAAGCGGGAGTACGAGGCCGACCGCCTGGCCGCCGACCTGTGCGGCTCACCGCACGGGCTGGCGGACGCGCTCGTGCGGCTCGAGCAGGCGATGGAGCTCGTCGGCTTCGAAGCGAGCCCGGCGACCGAGCCGGTGTACACGACGAACCCATTCGCCGACGACGGCATCGCGACGCTCTTCAACACGCATCCGCCGATCGGCGAGCGCGTCCGCCGCCTGCGCGAGCTCGACCCGAACTGGCGCGAACGCCTGCGCGCCGCGTAGGCGCGCCCGGCGGGAGCTCGCGACGTGGCGTCACCCGAGTTTGTGTGGAGTCCACACTACCTTTGGCGCTCCGAGCTGCGCCCCGCCCGAGGCTGAAGATCACCGACGGGGCCCAACACCGGTTTGCAGGTAGCCCTTGACAAGCCCCTCGCGGGTAAAGCCGCGAAGGCAGGTCCGGGATGACGCAAGCGATCTTCGGGTCGTTGCGGGCGCGGGCGATTGCCGGCGCGTCGCTCTGCTCGAACGGGCGGAGAACGACAACAGGCCCCTCGTGGGGGCCTGTCGCATTGCTCAAAGTAATGGGCGGCGTCCTACTCTCCCGGGGGATTGCTCCCCGAGTACCATCGGCGCTAACGGGCTTGACTTCTCTGTTCGGAATGGGAAGAGGTATTTCCCCGTCGCTAAGACCGCCCAACTGTCGAAAGCGGCGCGAGATTACGGCGCACGACCTTCAAAACTCCATAGCAGCGAACATGAGTTCCAAATCAAGACCTCGAGCAATTAGTACGGGTCCGCTGAACACATTGCTGTGCGTGCACGTCCCGCCTATCAACGTGGTGGTCTTCCACGGCTCTTACTCTCTCTAGGAGATGGGAGCTCTCATCTTGAGGTGGGCTTCCCGCTTAGATGCTTTCAGCGGTTATCCCATCCAGACGTAGCTAATCAGCAGCGCCCTTGGCAGGACGACTGATACACCAGAGGTCCGTTCACCCCGGTCCTCTCGTACTAGGGGCAAATCCTCTCAATTCTCCAACGCCCACGGCAGATAGGGACCGAACTGTCTCACGACGTTCTGAACCCAGCTCGCGTACCGCTTTAATGGGCGAACAGCCCAACCCTTGGGACCTACTCCAGCCCCAGGATGCGACGAGCCGACATCGAGGTGCCAAACCCTTCCGTCGATGTGGACTCTTGGGAAGGATAAGCCTGTTATCCCCGGAGTACCTTTTATCCGTTGAGCGACGGCACTTCCACTTGTTACCGCCGGATCACTATGGCCTGCTTTCGCACCTGCTTGAGCTGTCGCTCTCGCAGTCAAGCTCCCTTATGCCATTACGCTCTGCGCACGATTTCCAACCGTGCTGAGGGAACCTTTGCGCGCCTCCGTTACATTTTAGGAGGCGACCGCCCCAGTCAAACTACCCACCAGATGCTGTTCCCGCCCCGGATCACGGCAGCGGGTTAGAAGCCCAGAACATGAAGGGTGGTATCCCAAGATTGGCTCCACCGACACTGGCGTGCCGGCTTCAAAGCCTCCCACCTATCCTGGACAACGTGCACCGAACTCCAACATCTAGCTGTAGTAAAGGTTCACGGGGTCTTTCCGTCCAACCACGGGTACTCGGCATCTTCACCGAGACTACAATTTCACCGGATCCCTCGAAGAGACAGCGCCCAACTCGTTACGCCATTCGTGCAGGTCGGAACTTCGCGTCAATCCTTCATTTCTGAAGGCGCAGACTATCCCTTCACCTTGACGTTCAACGTGGCGAGTACCGCTTCAGAGGCATAGCGCCGGCGCCCGCTCGGGTTCATCTCCGAAGCGAGCTCGACGATCCGGATGAGACCGTCGTGACGCAGGTGCGCACCCTCTGCCATCGCGCGGCAGATCGATGCGAACCGATCGAAGTCGTATCGTTTCCCTGACAAGAGCGGGTACCGCTCGAAATGAGGAAGCACGCGTCCGAGGATGTCCTCGAGACGGCGGGTTTCCCACTTGAGGGTCTTATCGCTTCGATCAGGGCGGATGCTTCCGCACCCGAAATACGCCTGGATCGCATGAAGCACCTCGGCGCGATCGCCGTTTTGACTGACGGAGAAGCCTGGCCTCACCTCCCACCCAACGAGCAACGTTGCCCGGGGCGAGATAGAAACGGTGAAGCATCCTTCTCCGTCGACATAACCGGAGATGTACGCCGAGAGGAACTCACGACTGTTGTACGCAAGGGCCGGCGTCTGATCACACTCATAGATTGTCACGGCAGATTCGATTGTCGTGCTGCTGCCGGACGGAGTGCGATCTCACGGTCACGACTTCACGACAGTTCTGGGACACGTTCCCCAGACCGTCGCGAACGAGCGTCGAGCCGATCAGTCGTTACGGGGTCAATCCTCCGTCATCCAACGGAAGACGACTTCCCACGGGATTACCCTTTCGCTATGACGACGTCCTTGAAAGCGTCGCGTACGAGGAGGGCTTCCCCGTTATTAGCCGGTTTGTCCACTGGAGTCACCTCCAGCTCGGGCAATTCAATTACCCGACAAGGAATTTCGCTACCTTAGGACGGTTATAGTTACCGCCGCCGTTTACCGGGGCTTGGATTCGAAGCTTCGTCCGAAGACTAACCTCTCCTCGTGACCTTCCGGCACCGGGCAGGCGTCAGCCCCTATACGTCGTCTTTCGACTTCGCAGAGACCTGTGTTTTTGGTAAACAGTCGGTTGGGCCGTTTCACTGCGGCCATTTCGGGCTCAAATCCGCGAGGGATTATCACCCTACCATGGCGCCCCTTCTCCCGAAGTTACGGGGCCATTTTGCCGAGTTCCTTTTCGAGGGTTCTTCCGATCGCCTTGGTATTCTCTACCTGCCTACCTGTGTCGGTTTTGGTACGGGCACGTCCCACCTCCCTAGACGCTTTTCTAGGAGGCATGGTGACAGCCACTTCGAGCTAGTCGCTCTCGGCATCCCGTCTCAGGCTATGTGAGCCACGGATTTCCCTATGGCTCGCCCTACGCGGTTACCCCAGGTCGACCATCGCCTGGGTTGGCTTAACCTACCCCGTCCCGCCATTGGTAATAGCGGTGGGGACGTGGTACAGGAATATCAACCTGTTGTCCATCGCCTACGCCTGTCGGCCTCGGCTTAGGTCCCGACTAACCCTGAGCAGATTAGCTTTA
>JACDGR010000204.1 GCA_013821525.1 Actinomycetota bacterium | reverse complement strand
AACAATACGCACAGCGCGACCGGCATCGGCGTTCAAGACGCTGATCAATTGCTGCTCATTGGCGACATGGGATTCGTCACCTAGGGATCACCATCTTCCACTCACTCGTGCAACCAGTTCGCTTTTCATTGCCTCGTTGCCTCATCGGCTAATCGGCTAATCGGGCGAAGGGCAAAGCATCCGCCGCGGCGGGTTTCGGGTCGGTGGTCTTGGCGAGGGAAAGACTGACCTGCCTACAGCACTTTGCGCACCGAAGGGCGTTGGCCGCCTTATTTCCTCAGGCGCATGAAGAACTCGACGTGCCCGCATTCCCCGCAGGCCCACATCCCGACGTGCTCGCGGTTCTCAAATAGCTCGCGCAAGGGACCCAGCAGGAAGCCAAAGCCGCTGTCGCCCTCATGGAACCGCTTATTGCCAAGGAACACAAGTTGCCCCTCGCAGCGACTGCACAAGGCACCCTCATCGAACTGCTCGGGTTGTTCTTCGAGTCCAGTCAGGTCGCTCATCAGCCTGATTCTAGGAGAAGCCACACACGAGAAGACCGACTGAAATCAGTGAGCGGGCCCCCTGCCGAAATCGGTGGTGGGCCTGTCTTGCCCCGCCACAAGGGCTAGTTGTCGTGGCGCGTTGATTGAGCGCTTGGCCGGGGAGCAGCTTTTCTCGGACGTGGATTCTCGACGCTGAGAAACCCGGGGTAGGGGTCGGTTGCGCACACCAGTTCCAGTTATGGGGGCGGTGCCGGTAGTCACCTGGCCGCGTCCGGGTGTTGTGGCTACCGCATGCCTAGAGATGCGGTGGTTGTGGCTCCGCATAGCCAATTGAAAGAGGAGGAATGTCAAGCATGACAAGCGAGAATGGTGGTTCGCAGTCTGGTGTTGAGCAGGTGAAGGAGCAGGTGCAGGATGTTGCCCAGCAGGCGAAGGGTAAGACCGGGGAGCAGCTTCGTTCGCAGATCGATGAGCGCTCGACGCAGGCTGGCGATCAGCTCGTATCGGCGTCGCAAGCGATGCGGCGCAGCTCGGGTCAGCGCGGCTCAAAGGATTGCGTCAGGCGGGCCCGACTGTCCAGGTGGCGGTGTAGTCGGCGCCGGGATTTGGATTCGGCACAACGCCCGTGATCGAGTAGCTCGCACCACCGATGGCGACAAAGCTCATCTCCACACTCCAGTCCGGCCGCTCACTCTCGAACCAGCCGAGATGTGTCCAGAACTCATCAACCAGCAGATAGCGAAACACGAAGCGGTCTCCTCGGGGGTCGTCTGGCCATCGCTTACCAATCACCTGTGGGTTGCTCTCAATGCCCGCCAAGCTGAATCGCAAGCACGTCGAGCGCCGTCCCGGTTTTTGCGCGCTCTCCCCAGGTTACGAAACGAGATTGGCGGCCTCGATGCGCATCGTCCAGGCCGCGTCCTCGAAGCCCATTGTCTTGTAGAGCGAGCGAGCCGCCTTGTTAGGTCGATCCACGCTCAGCTGCATGTGAGTTCGTCCTTCGGTCTGAAGCGCTTCAGCAATCGCAACCATCAAAGCTCGGGCGATCCCACGACGGCGCCGTGCGGTTGGACGGACATAAAGCCCGAAGACGACCCCGGCCTGTTCGTGCGTGAGATTCGCATAGACCGTCCCGACTGGCTCGCCGTCCTCTAGGGCGAGGAGCGCGATCCGCTCACTGATCAGGTGGGTGGTAAAAGGTTGGCTTGCGAACGGTGTGTAGTTCGCCTCCACGACTCCTTCATCCCAAAGCTCTCTCATGACTGGTTCGTCAGCTTCGACCGCTCGACGAATAGTCACGTGCGGAGCCTACAAGCCGAGTCCCGGCGCGGCCTGCGGCCGGGTGCCGAGTCGTCTTGTGGATGTCCGTTTCGGACAGGTTGTGCCCTCGCCGCTTCGAGTAGAAGATTCCGTCATGCACGAGCTGACCTGCGCGGAGTGCAACCAGGTCTCGGACAAGCGAGCCCTCGACTGGCGGGGCTACACCGTCGAGGCTGACGAAGGAGGTGAAGAAGTCGTCTTCTTCTGTCCGCTCTGCGCCGAGCGAGAGTTCCAGTGGCCGCCACCGCCGACGACCTCTGTTTGAGGAACACCCCCGCGGGCGCCTGAGAGAATTGAGCCAGCTGCCCGCCGGGGATGCGCGTCGCGGCTTCGATTTTTGATCGCTCAGTTGAGACAGCGGAACGCGAGGATCGGATGTAGCTCGATGGCGTTTGCGGCAACGCCGGTTTGGCCGTGGTTGAAGTCGAAAAACGCGACGCCGGTGACGCGAGCGCGACAGAGCGCAGCCGCTTTGCGCGCGCTTGCCATCTGAGCCCGCCGCTTCGGGAACGCCCTGGCGGTGCAAGCGGGCGAAGGAGACTCGGCGATCATCTGGCGTCCTTGCTGATCCAACACTAGATGAAGGTCGCCATCCGCCTCAGGTCGAACAAGCATGACGTTTGCGACGACTTGAAAGATGCGGCGCTCGAATGGCAGGCGACGTGTTGGAAAGCGGGGTGCAGGACGAGTGACGAGGTAGGTGATCGTCGTGCGATACATCGGGAGTAGCACGGGCCTGTCCTGAAGTGTCTTCACATTCCAGCGCTCGACGCCGCACGTCGCAGCTTGGGACGTGCCAGAGGAAACCGCCGGTTGAATAGCGATTCTCAGCGCGAGGACAGTGATGCCGAGCAGCGTGACAGCGGCGATCAGGCGGGACCTCATGCCCGACGACGCTACAGCGAGGTTGTCGAAGCGTTCAATTAAAATGCGCGAGGATTTGACTAGACGCGAAGCAGAAAAGGTCGAGCACGCCGACTTAGCGATCGTCAGCGAAGTGGGTGAGCCGCCAAAGGGGCGTGCCCGACGAGATCGGCCAGCCATGGCGCACATAGATCGCCCAACTGAAGGTTGGCCCCTCGATGCGAATCGCGACCGACGGGCTGATCCCGGGAAGTGAATAGACGGCGACCTTGCGAGGGCGCCAGGTCGGGAATGGCACGCAGGTAAAGCTCAACCGCTTGGTGCGCGCGATCATAGGCCCGACGACCACGTGCTTCGGTATCGGTGTGGATGCGTTGGTTGGCGCTCGCACGGTGCGAGTTAGGTCATAAGCGTGCTGGGCCCAACTCAGGGTTGGCGGACAGGCAGCTGGCGCCTGCGAGACGCCATCCCATCCGGCGAAGAGCGCTGCGGCCAGTCCTAGGAGCGCCAGTCGCTGCATGAACGCTACGACGTTTATGCGCCAAGAGGGTTAGCCGCGGCGGAACCCTTAGAAGCTCGTAACACGACTCAAACAACCGCGGAAGAGACTCAACTCTTGATGAGCAAAGAGTCGGGAATGACGAGGTGATCCGGCCGCTTCCACGTCGCCCGATGCTCGGCGCAGCGCTCCTAGTCATCCCAACCCTCGCAAGCGCGTGCGGCGCGACTAGCTCAGCCCCGCCACCCTCGGCGATCCACGGCGCACGCGTGCAGATCAGCGTGCGCACCTACTCGACGAAAAGTACCTCCTGGCGCACCCAACACTTCAAGCTGAACTGCAGCCCAGCGAGCGGGAACCTCGCATTCGCGAAGCGTCTCTGCGCCGACATTCGAGCGCACCCAATCTCGATGCTCGCGCCGCCCGCCCTACGCTGGACATGTTCCGGAGGGCCTTTTCAGCCACAGCTGCAGGTTCATGCGAAGTGGAAGGGACGCAGCACACACTTCGGCGGATCCCCCGGTTGCGACTGGCCCGGCGGCACCGCGCTCGACGCTTACTGGTCTGCGACGACATCTGATGCGGAAGCGCTCGCGAAGATCGAGCCGCGTCTTGGCTGCGACGACAACCCGACCCTGCTTGCAAAGCCAACCCCACTCGCATCCGCGGTCGCCTGCGTACATGGATTGTGGACGCCACGAACGGCGCGACTGATCAGACAGGCGAAGCAGCGCGAGCCGCTCTCCGTCCTGACGCGCGCGAAGGTCTTCCCGGAACAAATTGGCGCCAGCCAGTGCAAGATCCGGCTACCGCCTCTCGGGAGCGCGCCCCACACCGGCCTCTGCGGAATCACGATCACGCACGGCTGGTCGAGCCCGATTGTGAACTTCACGGTGAGTTGGCAGACCGGTAAGCACGCACACCGCTATCGCTGGCGGGTGAGTGTCTCGCACGGCTATGCGCGGCTCCTCGGAACACAGGGCGCGGCACCGCCCACGTTCCAAGCGCACGGTTCGCCGGTTCCCGCTTGGCTACGCGCCGATGAGGCACGCCTCCTACGAGGCTTCGGTAGTCCGACGCCAACACACATCAGCTACATCCGCTATCCGACAAAGATCGCCGTCATCTGGCAGTTCGCACGCACCGTGATCTGTGACAGCTGCAGCGCGCCAAGCAACGACAGCTTGCCGCGAGGGCGCATCCTGCGGGCGAGCTTTGATCTCTCGACCCACCAGATGGCCGGAGCGCCAAGAGATCTAAGCTTTCGCTTCTGCGGCAAAACGCCACTTCCGCCACTAGCGGCGTGCCTCAAGCGTTAAAGGGCGACGTCGCTTGCGGGCGAGGTTCGATGCGGTGCGAAACTGATGAACGCCTTCGTCTAATTGTCAGACTCGTCCAGTCTGAACGCTTCGGGGTAGAGCTGGAAGAGCCTGCGCACGTCGTCGAGTTCCAGGTAGGAGCGACCCTCCGCATCGACTTTCATTGGCTGACGAAGCTTGCCTTGCGAGCTGAGACAGCGTGCGCATCGCTGCGGCGCGCTTTTGCGCCTTCGTCTCGCTGCGCTTTGGTGTCTGGGGGATCTGGGTCATTGCATGTCTCCTGTCGGTTTCGAGGTTTCGAGGTTGCGACCCGCGCCACAGCGCCAGAGACGCCGGTTCAAGGTCGTACTTGGGATATAGCCGGTTGTCGCCCGGTCGCCCTGGCGCACTCCGTACCGGACTCTTGATGTGCGCTCCTGGCAGCTTTCCAGGCGGATCCCGAGGCGCCCAAAGCTCTAGGGTGAGTGAAACGGACGATTAACGTCGTCCTCGCCCGACGTCCCGCAGCGCCTGATCTAGCCCGGCGGGAGGCAGCCATCGAAGGCCGGATCTTCGGGCAAGGGGCGAAGCCTAGGAATAACTTGCGGAGCGCCGGTAAGCATCCGGGTCCTGTACGAAGCAGAGCCAGGACCCGCCTTCGCGCACCTGATAGGGCGCGCGTTCCGGATCGATCCCCTGCTCCGCAAGCGCCGCGAGCGTCGCGTCGAGATCGTCGACGCCGATCGCAATGTGTCCGTAGGCCGTGCCAAGCTCGTACGAGCGTCCGTCTTCGTTGTGTGTCAGCTCGAGCTCTTCCTCCTGGCCGGGAAAGCCGTAGAAGTAGAGCGTCGCCTCCTTCGCGCCGTCGCGGACGATCGGCGACTCGCGCCGAAACTCGAAACCGAGCGCCTCGTAGAAGGCGCGGCTCCGGGCCGGATCGACGATCCGGAGCATCGTGTGGAGATAGCGGGCTGTCATGGCGCCATCTTAATGTCGGCGTACTCCGGGTGCTTGTCGATGAACTCGGCTACGAACGAGCAATCCGGGCGAACGCGGAGCCCACGCGCACGGAGATCGTCGAGCGCGCCCGCGGCAAGCATCGAGCCGACGCCGTGGCCCTCCCACGCCGAGGCGACCTCCGCATGCACCATCACGAGCCCGCCCTCGGCGGCGCGGTAGTTGATGAATCCCGCGATCTCGTCGTCGACCCGGATCTCGTAGCGGCTCTGTGTCTCGTCGTTACGCACGACGCCGTCAGTCACGGCGAGCCCTCTTCCAGCGGGAGGTCTTCCCGCAAGAGCGAGAAGAGCACCGCGTCTTGCCACTCGCCGTGTCGCATGTACGCCTTTCTCTTCACTCCCTCATGAATGAAACCCGCCCGCTCCGAATGCCTGATCGCCGCGTGGTTGAAGCCGTAGCAGGCGAACTCGAGCCGGTGATAGCCGAGCTCGCCGAGCAGCAGGCGCTGGCTGAGCCGCGCCGCCTCCTCCGCGATCCCGCGACGCCGGAACGACGCGTGCACGGCGAGCGCCTCGAGCCGGGCGATCGCGTTCCGCTCGTTCACCTCGTGCCAGCCCAGCGTGCCCGCGCGCTCGCCGTCCAGCTCGACGATCATGCGACCGAACTGGCGCGGGTCGCGCTCGCTGCGCTCGATCTCCTCGAGCACTGCGGCCTCGTCCGTAGGGCGCTGTGCTCCGAGGAACGGCTCAACGTCCTCGGCGGCGTACAGCTCGGCGAGCCACTTGGCATCCGCCGCGACCGCCCGCCGCAACGTGACCATCAGAGGCTTGATCCGCATTGAGGGTACGCACCGGAAATACGCACCGAGCCTCTAGTAGTGCTTTGTTAGTTCGGTGAAGGGTCCTCTGTTGGGACGGCGAACGGTGTCCTTGGATCGGTCATCGTTCGAGGAGGAGACGGATGGAAGCTGCGATGGTGGAGACGTCGGCG
>JACDGR010000203.1 GCA_013821525.1 Actinomycetota bacterium | reverse complement strand
CCTGATCCTGGTCACGCTGGCGCTCGTCGCCTTCGGCCTCGTGATGGTCTACAGCGCCACCTCGGCTTCGGCGACGGTGGGCGGCAGCGACCCCGGCTACTACCTGAAGCGTCAGGCGATCTACGCGGCGCTCGGGATCGTCCTGATGATGGTCGCGCAGCGCTGGGACTTCCGGCGGCTGCGCGCGCTCGCCCCGATCCTCGTCGTCGGTTCGCTCGGCCTGCTCGCTGCGGTGCTCGTGATCGGTCCGCCGATCAACGGTGCGCGGCGCTGGATCTCACTCGGCCCGGCGGTGTTCCAGCCGTCCGAGTTCGCGAAGCTCGCACTCGCGATCTGGGCGTCTGCGTATTACGCGCGGCACCCGGCGCCGCGCGACCTGCGCGAGCTCTGGCGCCCCGTCGGGGCGCTCTCCGCCGTCTTCTGCCTGCTGCTCGTCGTCGAGCCCGATCTGGGAACGACGATCGCGTTGACGCTGATGCTCGTCGGGATCCTCGTCGTCTCCGGCACGCCCGGGCGAACGATCGGTGCGGCGCTCGGCCTTGTCAGCGCCGCCGGCTTCGCTGCGATCTGGACGAAGCCCTACAGCCGCGAGCGCTTCTTCGCGTTCATGCACCCGACGCACGACGCCCAGGGCATCGGCTACCAGATTCTGCAGGCGAAGATCGGGATGGGGTCTGGCGGCCTGTTCGGCCGCGGGCTCGGAAACGGCGTCGAGAAGATCTTCTACCTGCCCGAAGCCCACACCGACATGATCCTCGCGAACATCGGCGAGGAGCTCGGGCTCGTCGGCGTCACGGCGGTCATCCTGGCCTACGCGGTCTTTGCATTCAGCGGCTTCAGGATCTCGATGCGCTGCAAGGATCCATTCGGCAAGCGGCTCGCGGCCGGTCTCACGACCCTGGTCGCGGGGCAGGCGGCGGTCAACATCGCCGCCGTCCTCGGCGTCGCCCCGCTGACCGGGATCCCCCTGCCGTTCCTCTCCTACGGCGGCTCGAGCCTCGTGATGTTGCTCGCCGGGGTGGGAATCCTCCTTAACATCGCTCATCGTGGGAACACAGCAGCAGTTGCGGTGCCTGATCGCAGCCGGGGGAACAGCCGGACACGTGCTGCCCGCCCTCGCAGTCGCAGCAGCGCTCAACGAGCGCGGCGTTCACGTGACGTTCGCAGGGTCGCCGGATCGCGTCGAAGCGCGTCTGGTTCCTGACGCCGGCTACGAGCTCGACACCTTCCGCATCACCGGCTTCCCGCGCAAGCCGTCGCTCGCGCTCGTGCGTGCGGCGCTCTTCGCAGGCGCGGCACCGCGTGCATGTCGGCGGATCCTGCGTCAGCGGCGGCCCGACGTCGTCCTCGGCGGCGGGGGCTTCGTCGCCGGGCCGATGGTCTTCGCAGCCTCGACGATGCGCATCCCGACGGCGATCACCGAGGCCGACGCGCACCTCGGTCTCGCGAACCGGCTCGCCGCGCCGTTCGCGCGCCGCATCTTCCTGGCGTATCCGATCGCCACACGCTTCGGGAGCAAGACGCGAGTCGTCGGACGGCCGATCCCGCCCGGCTCGCGGCCGGTGCCGCAAGCGGAGGCGCGCCAGATCTTCGAGCTTCCAGCGGATCAGCCCGTGCTCGGGGTGTTCGGCGCACTCGCGGGCGCGCAGGCGCTGAACGAGTTCGTCGTCGAGACCTGGGGCGCTTCCGGCCCCGCAATCCTGCACCTGACCGGCGGGCGAGATTTCGACCTCGTCCGCGGCCGCGTCTCACGGCCCGACTATCGGGTGCTCCCGGAGACAGCCCGATTCGGCGCGGCGCTCTCGGCGTCGGATCTCGTGCTCGGCCGATCGGGATCGACGGTCTGGGAAGTTGCAGCGGCAGGTCGTCCCGCGATCTTCGTGCCCTACCCCTTTGCGACCGGCGATCACCAGGCGGCGAACGCCAAGCATTTCGTCCGCGCAGGCGGGGCGATCATGGTTCGCGAGCTCGAGCTTGCGAAGGTGCCCGAGCTCGTGCGCTCGTTGCTCGGCGATCCACCACGGCTCGAGCGCATGGGCGCCGCGATGCTCGCAGCCGCCCGGCCTCTCGCGGCGGACGAGATCGCCGACGAGCTCGTCGCGTTGGCCACCCGATGAAGGGTCGCAAGCTGTGGTTCATCGGGATCGGTGGCGCCGGACTGAGTGCGTACGCACAGCTCGCGCGAGCGATGGGCGCCGAGGTGGGGGGCTGGGACTGCGTGCGCACGCCATACCTGGCAGCGCTCGGCGACGTGCCTGTCGAGATCTCGCCCGAGCCGTCCGTGCCCGACGGTTGGGAGGCGGTCGTATCCTCGGCCTACCCGACGATGCCGGGGCTACGCCGCGCCGAGTTCCTCGCGGAGCTCGTCCGTGGGCGGACGTCGATCGCCGTCGCCGGCACGCACGGCAAGGGCACGACCGCGGCGATGATCGCGTTCGTCCTCCACGAGTCGCGACGCGACCCCGCGTGGCTGATCGGCGCGCCGATCCCGCAGCTCGGTTCGAACGCCGGGTTTGGCGCCGGGCCGCTGGTCGTCGAGGCAGACGAATCCGATCGCACCGTCTTTGCACTGCCCGCGACGATCGCCGTCGTCACGAACGTCGAGCTCGACCATCACACCGAATACGCGTCGGAGGACGAGCTGCTGCGCGAGTTCGACGCCTGGCTCGCCCGCGCAGGCTCGGTCGTACGCGACGCGCCGCCGTACGACGGGCCCTTGGCGCTGCCAGGCGCGTACAACCGCGCGAACGCAGGCGCCGCGCTCGCGGCGCTGGAGCTCGCGGGGGTTCCGCGCGCCGAGGCGGAGCCGCTGCTCGCGCGCTTCGCTGGGACGAGCAGACGATTCGAAGTACATCAGGCGGGTGAGTTGACGATCGTCGATGACTACGGCCATCATCCGACAGAGGTCTCCGGAACGATTCAGGCAGCACGCGAACGGTTCCCCGGTGCGCGTCTGCGCGTGCTGTTTCAGCCTCACCTGTACTCGCGGACACGGCATCTTGCCCGAGCGCTCGCCGAGGCGCTCGCGGGTGCCGACGACGTGACGGTGACCGACATCTATGGCGCGCGCGAGCAGCCGATTCCCGGCGTGACGGGGAAGCTCGTGATCGACGCGCTGAGCGATCTCGGAGTGCTGGCCGGCTGGACGCCGAGCGTCGAGGCGGGAGCCGAGCGTCTCGCGGGGCGAGCGCAGTCCGGTGACGTGCTGATCGTGCTCGGTGCCGGTGACGTCGACCGCGCGGTCGGGCTCCTACGTGGCTGAGGCGATCGAGGAGAACGTCGGGCTCGCGCGCCTGACGACGATCGGCACCGGCGGACCGGCGCGCTTCTTCGCACGGCCGGGGACGGTTGCCGAGTTGCAGGCGGTGCTCGCCTGGGCGGCCCAGGCGGGTAACGCTGTCGAGACAGTCGGCCTCGGATCGAACCTGCTCGTGCACGACGACGGCGTCGATGCGCTCGTCCTGAAGCTGGGCGGCGTGCTCGCAACCGCACGGGTCGAGGGCACCGTGCTCGTTGCCGGTGGCGGCGCGACGAACGCTGTTGCGCTCCATCGCGCACGTGCGGCCGGCCTCGGCGGCTTCGAGTTCGCCTCCGCGATCCCCGGAACTGCGGGCGGTGGCGTTCGGATGAACGCGGGAGCCTATGGGCGCGACTGGCGTGAGGTGATGATCGATGCCGTCGTCGTCGACGCGTCGGGTGCACGCACGATGACGGTCGACGATCTCGAGCTCAGCTATCGCCATTCCGGCTTGCGCCCGGGGCAGGTCGTCGCCGAGGTGCGGTTCCAGCTCGAGCCGAGCTCGCCGGAAGCGGTGAAGGCGAAGGCTGGTGAGCTGCTCGCCGCGCGCAAGGCGAGCCAGCCGACGAACAGGCGCACGTTCGGGAGCGTGTTCAAGAATCCGTCCGAGGCGGCAGGCGCGGGGCGCCTGATCGAGGAGAGCGGTCTGAAGGGCTACGCGGTCGGGGGTGCCCGCATCTCGCCGCGTCACGCAAACTTCATCGAGAACACCGGTACGGCCACTTCCGCCGACTGCGTCGCCTTGATGGCCGAAGCGATCCGCAGGGTGCATGAGCGCGTCGGGATCCGGCTCGAGCACGAGGTGCAGTTCCTCGGGCCGCTCGCCCTTCCCGAACCCAGCCAGTAGGGGAAGCCGGCAGAGTGGCGAAAGGTGCCGCGTGGCCGCCCGCCGCAGGTCCTCCGCTCGTGCCGCGGCTCTCCCCGTGCGTCGCGGCATGCCCGAGCTCGCACGCATCGCACCGTCGGGCAAGTCGCTGCTCATCGGCCTGGCGCTCTTGCTCGCGGCCGTTGGCGGTTACCTCGGTGCTCGTGACACATCGGTATTCGCAGTGCGCACGGTCGCCGTGCGTGGCGGCACCCCACAGATTCGTGACGCGGTTCGAAAGGCACTGGGCGACGAGATAGGACTGAGCCTGCTGCGGGTCGACGGCGGAACGATCGACCAGCGTCTGGCGGGCATCCCGACGGTTCGTGGCTTTGTCTATGACCGGGCGTTTCCGCATACGCTGCGCGTGACGGTCCGGCCCGAGCGGGCGGTGCTTGTTCTCCGGCAGGCGGACACCGCGTTTCTCGTTGCCGCGAGTGGCAGGGTGCTGCGTTCCCTCGCGCACCCGCGATCCTCCGGCCTGCCGCGGCTCTACGTGACGAAGGACGTGAATGTCGCCGTCGGTGCTCGGCTCCCGGCCAGCGTCGCTGCTGCGGCGGCAGTCCTCGCACCCCTCGCCGGTGCGCCGCTTCCCGGCGGTGTGCGCCTCGTTGTGACGGGGAAGAAGGGGCTCGTGTTGATCCTCGGGGGAGGCTTCGAGTTGCGGCTCGGCGATGCAGGCGATGTGCGCCTGAAGCTTGCGATCGCTCGCCGCATCCTGCATGCAACGGGCGCGGCACTCGGGTCGACCGGCTACCTCGACGTCAGCGTTCCGGAGCGGCCAGTCCTTGCCTCAGACCCTCAAGTCGTAGGTTGAGGTTTAGGGTTAGTGAAGTCGAGCGTGAGGGTTTGGGCGTTGACAGAGCAGGAAACCCGGGTACTCTGCCGAACAGAGGAATGATCTCGGTCGGCAGCCTGTGCCATAACCCCCGTGCCACAACCTGTACCCCAGCTTGAGGAATCCAGCTTAGGGTCGAGAGACACATCCAATGAGAGAACGCTCCGGAAACTATTTGGCAGTCATCAAGGTCGTCGGCGTCGGCGGCGGTGGGACGAACGCGGTCAACCGCATGGTCGACGCGGGCGTGACCGGCGTCGAGTTCGTCGCCGTCAATACGGACGCGCAAGCGCTCCTGATGTGCGAAGCCGACGTGAAGATCCACATCGGCGCGAAGGCGACGCGCGGCCTCGGTGCCGGCGCGGATCCGGGTGTCGGGCGCGACGCGGCGACTGAATCGCGCGACGAGTTGAAGGAGTCGCTGAAGGGCGCGGACATGATCTTCGTCACCGCGGGTGAGGGTGGCGGCACCGGCACGGGCGGTGCGCCGATCGTCGCGGAGATCGCGCGCGAGCTCGAGGCGCTGACAGTCGGAGTCGTCACTCGTCCGTTCTCGTTCGAAGGGCGTCGCCGCTCGCAGCAGGCCGAGCAAGGCATCAGCGAGCTCGCCGAGAAGGTCGACACGCTGATCGTGATCGAGAACGACCGGCTACTGCAGGTGGTCGAGAAGAAGACGCCGCTCTCGGACGCGTTCAAGATGGCCGACGACATTCTTCGCCAGGGCGTGCAGGGGATCACCGACCTGATCACCGTGCCCGGCATCGTCAACCTGGACTTCGCCGACGTTCGCACGATCATGCGCGACGCCGGTTCTGCCTTGATGGGGATCGGGTCGGGCCAGGGCGAGAATCGCGCCGGCGAGGCCGCGCGCACCGCCGTCAGCTCACCGCTCCTCGAGTCCTCGATCGAGGGCGCGACCGGGATCCTCCTGAACATCAGCGGGCCACCCGATCTGGGCCTCTTCGAGGTCAACGAGGCGGCGGAGGTCGTGACAGGTGCGGCCGACCAGAACGCCAACGTGATCTTCGGGGCCGTGATCGACGAGAACCTGAAGGACGAGGTGCGCGTGACCGTGATTGCCACGGGCTTCGGCACCCAGCGCCGCCGCCGAGCGCGCGCGGCGACGACAGGCAGCGAACGGGAACCGCTCTCGCGGTCGCCCGAGTTCGACGCCGGCGACTCGCTCGACGTGCCGTCGTTCCTACGCGACGACTGACCGCCCGCGCGGCCGCGTGTCGTTAGCATCGCGGCGGATGCAAACCCTCCGCGAGACGCCTCTCCACGACCGCCACGTGGCGCTCGGAGCGCGCATGGTGCCGTTCGCCGGTTGGGAGATGCCCGTCCGGTACGAGGGCGTGATCCCGGAGCACCGGGCGGTGCGCACTGATGCGGGCGTGTTCGACGTCTCGCACATGGGCGAGCTCGAGGTTGAAGGCCCGACAGCGCGCGATCTGCTGCAG
>JACDGR010000202.1 GCA_013821525.1 Actinomycetota bacterium | reverse complement strand
TGTCCAGGCAGTAGCCGCCGGTGCGCCCCGCCTCGGCGTAGATCGGCACGCCCGACTGCTGCAGCGCGCCGACGTCACGCTCGACGGTGCGCACGCTGACCTCGTACCGACCCGCGAGCCAGCGGGCGCTGCGCGGCCTGGGCGCGACGGCCCGCAGCTCTTCGACGATGGCGTAGAGCCGATCCGTCCGGTTCACGTTCTCAAGCTAGACGGCGACCCCGACAGAACCGGGGCGGCGGCGACCTGGGACGGGTGGCTTCGCCGTGGTGGCGGACCGAACCACGAGCTGATCGTCCGGTGGTTCGATGTCTGGCATGAGCAACCCCTGGGACGACGAGTTCGACCCATCGGCCACGGCCCGGAGCACCTTGCGGTGGGCTCACGAGCTGGGCGCGTCCACGCTGGGCGAGGCGTACGACATGCTCGATCAGCTCGAGGTCAGCAACGACGTCCCCGAGGTGCTCGGCCACGACGGCAGGGTCGAGGACGTGCGGGACGAGCTCCAGTTCGGCATCGACACCCTCGGCCCGGACGCCGCACTGACCACTCTGCTGTAGGACGGGTCACCGCACCCGCCACTCCGCGGCACCTCGACCTTGCCGGCGCGCAGTGGCCACGATCGCGTTGACATGCGCGGACGCGAAGAACTACAAGGATGTCCTTCAGTGACTGGTTATTGACGTTCTGTTATCCCTCGACGTACTTTCAGCATGTTGCACCCGGTTCCACTTCCTCACCGGGGGGTCGCATCATGCCTGTTTCCGCGAAACGAACGCGTCTTGCCACTCTCCATCGCTTGGACGGGTTGGGCCGGGTCGAGGACGTGCCCGGTCTCGTCCGTGCCGACATCCTCACCCACGGAGCCGCCGGCAACCTCGCAGGCGAGTTCATCGAGGTCGGGGGCGTGCCCGCGGTCTGGTTCTGGGCGCAACGGCCGTCCGCCCGACCCGCCTGGTACCGCGATGCGAGCGCGATGCTCGATCGTGAGCTGGACGTGTGGACTCGCGACTGCGGTCTCCTCGTCGCCCTCGAGGTCGACGGCGTCGTCTACACAGTGACCTACGGCGACGGTTGGCGCTGGATCCGCGATGAGCACCATTCCCCCGCGTTCGGACTGAAAGTGGTCGTCCGCTGTCTCGACCAGAGCAGGATCCGCGCCGTCGGTAGCCGCCGCTTGGGATTGGGACGCTCGGACAACACCGTCGTGGCCGGCGGCGCTCCCCTCGCCGCCGTGCGGCCTTCGGACTACCTCGACGTGATTCGCAAGCTGGCCGGAGAGGCTGTCGACCTCGGCCTCACTCACGGCAGGCGCGACCGGGACGGCGTCGAGCGCGCGACGCTGGACGGCTCCGCCGGTCTTCGTGGCCGGTTCGGCGTGCGCGGTGACGACCTCGTGGCGGATATCCGCAGGGTCGCTTCGATCGCCGCCCGACAGGTGCCTCCCGAGCTCGAGTTCGTGGAGACCGTCATCGAGGCCGGCAAGACGGAGGTCGGCCAGCTGGATGCCCTGCTCGAGAGGAATCTCACCGGGTCTGAGCCCGAGAACTCGGTCGCGGTCGCCATCCCGGACGCTGCTCTCCCCCACGTCGGGCGCGAGCACGGCTACAGGATGACGCGCGGCCACGACACGTTCGACGTCGAGGAATTGACCGCCGACGACGTCCTCACAACCTTCCGACCGCATCGCTCAGGCGCCAGCCTTCTGGCCGCACTGCGCAGGGGGCGGATAGCGATGCTGGACGAGGACCGCCGCAACGCGCTGTACGAGGCGCCGGCGCAGAGATGGATCGAGAGCGTGCAGTTCCTCGACGACGTCGCCTATTACCTAATGGACGGAGCGTGGTACCGGTTCGAAGCGGGCTACGCGGACCGTGTCCGGGCCGAATGCCGTGCAGCATTCGCGAATGCGACCCTCTCTCTACCGCCCTGGCATCGGCTGTCGGACGGCACGCCCGAGCCCGAAGGCACCTACAACGAGCGAGCCGCAGGCGAAGGCGGCTTCGTGTGCCTCGACAAGAAGCTCCTGCGCAGCGAGCTGTACCGGCGGAGCGGTCTCGAGGCGTGTGATCTGCTCGGCGACGACGGCACGCTGATCCACGTGAAGCGAGCGAAGGGCGCAAGTGCGCTCAGCCACCTCTTCGCGCAAGGACTCAACGCAGCCGAGGCTCTGATCGCAGATCATGAGCTACGGCGGGCATTCCGGGGCGTCGTCACACGCACCGCTGCCGACCGTTCCCTACCCGCGGACCTGGTGCCCACGCGTCTGGTGTTCGCCGTTGTCAACGAGACGCATCCGGTGACGGCGCAGAACCTCTACCCGCTGTCCGCGGCGACGCTCGCCCATGTCATGGCCCGGCTCGCAGGGCGCGTCGTCGTGTCCGTGGTCCCGATCGATCTTGCCTCCGCCAGTGATGACCAGGCCGCCTGAGGTCACTGGCTCGGGGGTTACGACTGCACTGGCCGTGCTGAGGCGGCGAGCGGTGGTGAGGCGCTCGTCCGCCCGCGAGTGGGCAGGTCAGACCGTGCTCAGGACCTCGGCGACGAACTGCTCCGAGCGCTCCCGCAGCTGGGCGATGCGCCGTTCGACGATCTGCTCGCGGACGGCGTCATCCGTCCCCGCCTCCGCACTGGTCGGCCGGCGGCGCACGTTCTCGGAGCACACGAAGTCGGTGCAGATGAGGGTGCCGATGGTGTTGCCCTGGCGGCCGGCGGCGCCCGCCCGGCGGGCGACGTACAGCGTGACGTCGTCGGTGACGACGATGTCGTTGCACCAGACGCACACCGACTTCCGCTTGACGCGCTCCGCCCCCGGGTCGCCCGCCCGCAGGAGGATCCCGGTCGGCGAGCCGTCGACCTCGAGCACCGCGTACGCCGACAGCGGCGCCTTTCGGTCGCGCCAGCCGAGGTAGTCGAGGCGGTCCCACCGCAGGGCATCGAGATCGGGCAGCGTGGCCTGCGCCGCCTCGCGCTTGCTGGCGTTGACGAAGCTCGCGCGGATCTGCTTCTCGGTCAGGGGCTCCATAGATGTAAGGCTAGCTTGACAGTCAGGCCCACCTGACACAGGGTGAGGCATGACGCTCTTCGACGCCCTGGAACGCCGGCTCACCCTCACCTCAGCCGTTGCTCGTCTCGAACAGCTGCGCACCCGGGATTCACAGGTGGAGCTCACGGACGAGAGCGGCAAATCCTTGAGCCGCGGCGAGACCCTCGAACTGCTGGCCCTCGGCGAGATCATCGCGCACAAGGCCGGGTACGGGCGGCAGCTCGTCGTCGGCCGGGCGCGCGAGGCCGGCGCCTCCTGGGCCGAGATCGGGCAGGCGCTCGGCGTGAGCCGGCAGTCCGCGTGGGAGGCCCACACCCGCTGGATCGACGCGCAGGCCGAGCAGCACCAGGTCAACGACTACGAGGGCCTGGACGACGAGGCCGTCGCGCTGGCCCGCGAGGCGGCCGGCGCCGCGCATGACGAATAGCCACGAGGCTCAGCCGCTCCCCGATGAGCTTCCCCCAGGGCAGAACCACCCGACTCAGGTCGTGACCTGGCCCTCGACGTCCATGAAGGCCTGTGCGAGATCGAGAGCGAACCCCTCGACCTTGACGTCGGCACGGCGGGTGGCCATGCGACTGCGCCAGCCGAGGTCGTGGCGCTCGTAGATCGTGACGGCGCCAGACTCGGGGTCGACGGTCATGTACACCCGGATCGACGGCAGGCCGAGGTAGTGCTCGAGCTTGTCGTCGAGCTCGTCGCGCGTGTTCGACGGCGACAGGACCTCGATGACGAGGACGGCGTCGTTCTCGTAGCGGCGGTCGGCAGCTGATGCGCAGTTGACGAGGATGTCGGGGTAGTAGATGTTCCCGTCGGCCGTCAGCAGCTTGCGATTGTGCGGGAACACCCGGCACGGGCCGCCCCGCAGGCCTTGGACGAGCTGCACGTTGATGGCGTTGACTAGGAGGTCGTGGCGCTCCGTGCCGCCGGACATGAGCCGCACCTGCCCGCGCAGCAGCTCGTGACGCGCTTCGCTGAGCTCCTCGAACGTCAGGTAGTCAGCGAGCGACATCGGGCCACCGGTCGGCTGCGCGCTCACAGTCGTCAGCGTAGGCGTTGACAGGCCTGTAGTCCCCGGTGCAGCGCTTACGTCTGCACGAGTGGATGCCTCGAGGAACGCTGAGGCCCGCTCAACTGTCGACGTTGCTCTGCTCGCTCCGCTCGGGGTCGGGCTTGCGGCGGATTACGATGCGGCCCTCGTCGAGCAGCTTGTCGCCCGGGCTCGGGACAGCGACTCCGCGCTGGTTCTGCTCCTCCAGCATCTCCCGCGCGCGTGCCGCATTGGGGTTGAAGAAGCTCTCGAAGGCGCCGATCATCGCGTTCATCCCGGCCGTCGAGCCACCCATGCTCCCCCGGAGCCACCGCAGCATCCGAACCTCCTTCGACCACCCTTGCCGGCCACAACGAGCGCCGGCCCGCGATCGTTCACCGCAGCTCGCGCCGGCCTATTCGACGCCGGCCGACTGCTCGCGGACGGCGTCCACTGCCGTTGGCGTAGGCGCTGGTCCCGGGGGTCCTGTGACCGCGCAGACGAAGCTCGACGACGTGTCGGTCAAAGGGACAGGCCGTGGCCGAAGGCGAAGCAGGGGTCCTCGTACCCCGGTACGTCCTCGCGGTGCCGGCGGACTTGTTCCATCGAGCGCGGTAGGTCGAAGGGCAGGCGACCGCGAGGTGGGATCCGACCGGTCAGGGCATCGAAGAGGGCCTCGTCCGACGTGCCGTAGCTCGCGACGATCGCCGCCGCGACGGGCAGGAGAGGAGTGAGCACAGCAGGGCGGTCCAGCAGGACGTCGAGCACGAGCGGGCAGTGCTCGGCGATCCGCTGCAGCCGCACGGGCAGCCCCGGGGGGAATTCGAGCGACCCCTGATGGAACTGCGCCTCGAGGAAGAGATCGGAGCGCGCCTCGAAGGGAGCGACCAGCCGCACGACGGCAACGTCCGCATCCTGAGGCCTCTCCACCGGGGTCCCGTGACGCGCGAGCGTTGCCGCGTCGACGCCCTCGGCGTAGATCCGCAGGCCAGGGCGCAGCGGCAGGGGGCGGGCACCGCGCACGGCCTCGTTCTGCAGGACGGTCACGGAAGCCGCCTGCGCGGCGTGCCCCGCCTCGACGAAGTCCTCGCGGCCGACGGTCACCGCGGCCGCGCTCTCGTCGACGTAGGGGTCGTCGAAGAGCCCGAGCGCGAACTTCACCCGCAGCAGCCGGCGCGCCGACTCGTCGAGGCGGCTCTCGGGAACCCGGCCGTCCTTGACGAGGTCGACGAGCAGCTCGACGCACTCCTCGCCGCCGAACTGGTCGACGCCGGCGTGCAGGAGGAGCTCCATCCGGCCGGCCGGGTCGAGGTGCTCCACGCCCCACGCCCGGGCCGGCAACACCTGGTCGCCCACGTGGTTGTCGTTGATCAGCTCCCAGTCGCTGACGACGACGCCGTCGTAGCCGAGCTCCTTCCGCAGCAGCCCGGTGACGATCCGGCGGTTGTACCCGAAGCCGACCGCTTCGACGGGCTCGCCGTCGAGGACCAGACCGACGGGCATGCCGTAGTAAGGCATGACCGCGGCGGTCCCGGCCTCGAGCACCGGCAGGAACGGCCGCAGATGGTCGTCGAACCGTCCGCCGGGGTAGACCTGCTCGCGCCCGTACGGGAAGTGCGCGTCCTCGCCGTCCTTCTGCGGCCCCCCACCGGGGAAGTGCTTGCTCGTGCAGGCCACGCTCCCGGGGCCGAGGGCCTCCTGCTGGAAACCGCGCAGGTAGGCCAGGGCGAGTCGGGTGACCAACTCGGGATCCTGGCCGAAGGTCCCGGCCTGGCGGCACCACCGCGGCTCGGTGGCGAGGTCGAGGGTGGGGTGCAGCGCGGCGCGGATGCCGACGGCCACGTACTCCTGTCGCGCGATGTCGGCGAACCTCGTGACGAGTCCGGCATCTCGCAGCGCAGCGAGGCCGAGCGGCTCGGGCCAGCGGGAGAACGCGCGGGCGCCGAACGACGCACCGACGTTCTCGAGGTAGGCGTGCCGGGGATCGGTCGAGACGGTCACAGGGATGCCGTGCGGGGTGTGCTCGGCCAGCGACTGCAGGGCGTTGTGCCATCGCGCCGCCATGCGGGGGTCCTCGAGCCGGTGCACGTTGAAGTGGCTCATGTGCTTGTCGCGGACGACGAGCGACGTCGGCGACTTGCTGATCCGCCCCGGCCGCTCCAGCACCGAGCCGTCCGCCCCCGCCTCGATCACCGTATGGAACATGAGGCCGGCCTTCTCCTCGAGCGAGAGCTCGCCGAGGAGGGAGTCGACACGCTCCTCGACGGGCAGCCGGGGGTCCTCGTAGGGGTCGAGCCGCCCGTTGTGGTTGAGGTCGCGGTACTCCACGCCGTCGGAGCTCATGAGTCTGGCGGGTCTCATCGAGTCGATCCCCTCCGGTGCCGTCAGTGGCCGGG
>JACDGR010000201.1 GCA_013821525.1 Actinomycetota bacterium | reverse complement strand
TCTCGACACCGCCAAACAGCCCTGCCACACTGGCTCGACCACTACAACACCACGCGGCCACACAGCTCACTCGGAGGACGACCACCAACCAGCCGCGATCACAACGTCCGTAGGCAGGACACCTAGCGGCCTGAGGCGGCGGCTAGAGCTGGCGGCCCCGGCGGTCGAACCTGGAGTCGGTGCCGTAGCGGGCGGCGAGCAGGCAGATCGCGAGAAACGCGAGGATGAAGAAGATGTAGGTCATGGGCACAGCTTGCCGTGCAGGGACTATCAGCACAAATGCATGTATTGTTGTTGTCGATCATGGAACCTGATAGTCCAAGCAGCTGGCTCGGGGTCGAGTTCCGCCACTTCGCAGCACTGCAGGCACTGGCCGACGAAGGATCCTTCGGCCGGGCGGCTCAGCGGCTCGGCTACACCCAGTCCTCGATCAGCCAGCAGATCGCCACGCTCGAGCGAATCGTCGGCGAGCGTCTCGTCGAGCGCCCCGGCGGGCCGCGCGCGGTCTCTCTGACCGAGGCGGGACGACTGCTCTTGCGCCACGCGGAATCGATCGTCGCCCGCCTGCAGGCGGCTCAGGCCGACCTGCACGCGCTGCGTGCGGGTGAGGCGGGAACGCTGCGCGTCGGCACGTTCCAGTCGGTCGGCGCGCGCGTCCTGCCCGAGATCATGAGCCGCTTCACGAGCCAGTGGCCGAAGATCGGAGTGATGCTCGAGGAGCTGGAGGATGACGCGATCGCCGACGCGATCGAGAACGGCGCGATCGACGTCGGCTTCGTTTTGCTGCCGGTGGGCGACGCACCGGTCGACACCCAGGAGCTTCTGCGTGATCCCTACGTGCTGATCGTCGCCACGGACTCACCGCTCGCACGCGCGAAGCCGTCCTTGCGCAAGATCGCCGAGCAACCGCTCGTCGGCTTCCGCGAGTGCACCGCGGTCGAACCGATCGAAGCGTCGTTCCGGGCCGAGGGCATCGAGCCACGCTGGGCGTTCCGCTCCAACGACAACCCGACGGTGCAAGGACTCGTTGCCGCCGGCGTCGGCGTCGCCGTCATGCCCCGGCTGACGGTGGATGCTGCCGACCCGCGCATCGCCGTCGTCGAGCTCGGACGCCTCGTCCCACCGCGGATCGTCGCGATTGCGCAGCACCGCGACCGTTACAGCTCCCCGTCGGCGCGCGCGTTCGTCGATACTGCCCTCGCGAGCTGCGCACTCGACACGCTCGCGGCGTAAGCCCCGCCTCGGGCTACTCGACGGTGACGGTCTTCGCGAGGTTCCGCGGCTGGTCAACGTTCAGGCCGCGCAGCCGCGCAATGCGGTAAGCGAGCAGCTGCAGCGGCAGGATCGCAAGAGCGGCCTGCAGGAACGCCGGTGACTTGGGGACGTAGATGACGTCGTCGGCGTGATGCTGGATGTCCTCATTGCCGTCGGTCGCGATTGCGATCACGTGTGCGCCCCGGGCACGCGTCTCCTGAATGTTCGAGACGATCTTGTCGTAGACGTGAATCTTCGTGGCGACCACGACGACCGGGGTGCCCTCCTCGAGCAGGGCGATCGGGCCGTGCTTCATCTCGCCGGCGGAGTACGCCTCGGTGGGGATGTAGGAGATCTCCTTCAGCTTCAGCGCGCCTTCGAGTGCCACGGGGAGCCCGATGTGCCGGCCCAGGTACAGGAAGAACGGCTCGTTGTAGTACCGCTGGGCGATGTCTTCGATCGGATGGTCTCCGTCGAGGAAGAGCCGCATCTTGTTCGGCAGGTCGTAGAGCTCGTCGAGGATGAACTCGATCTCCTGCGGCGGCAGCGTCCCGCGCAGCTCGGCGAGCTTCAGGCCGAGCAGGAAGAGCAGCGAGATCTGCGCCGTGAACGTCTTCGACGCGGCAACTCCGACCTCGAGTCCTGTGCGCGTGTAGAGGACCGAGTCGACCTCGCGCGTGATCTGTGAGCCCATCATGTTCGTGATCGCAACGGTGCGCGCGCCCATCTCCCGGGCGAGCTTCATCGCCTGGATCGTGTCGCGCGACTCGCCCGACTGAGAGATGCCGATCACGAGCGTGCCTGGGTCGACGATCGGGTTGCGGTAGATCCACTCGCTGGCGACGTCGGGCTCGACGGGGATCCGCGACCACTCCTCGATCGCGTAACGTCCGACGACGCCTGCGTGGTAGGAGGTTCCGCACGCGACGACGACGATGCGGCGCAGGTTGCGCAGCTCGTCCTCGGTCAGTCCGAGACCTTCGAGCGCCAGGTGACCGTGTCGAACACGGTCGCCGATCGTCTCCGCGACGCCTTCGGGCTGCTCGTAGATCTCCTTCAGCATGAACGTCTCGTAGCCCGAGCGCTCGGCTGCGTGATCGTCCCAGTCCACCTCGATAACATCGTGCTCGACTTCCTTGCCGCTGATCGCATCGATGATCGTGACGCCTTCGGGCGTGATCGATGCGATCTCGCCGTCATCGGGAAACTGCACGCGACGCGTCTCGGCGAGGAACGCGGCGAGGTTCGACGCGAGGAAGTTCTCACCGTCGCCGAGCCCGACGACCATGGGTGTCTGCTGCCGCACGCCGACGAGGTGGTTCGGATGATCCTTGTGGATCACGACGAACGTGAAGTGTCCCTCGAGCCGAGCGTAGGCGGTGCGCATCGTCTGCACGAGGTCGCCGTCGTAGGCGTCCTCGAGCAGGTGCGCCACGACCTCGGCGTCGGTCTCGGAGGTGAAGGTGTGGCCGGCCGCCTGCAGCTCTTCGCGCAGCTCCCGGTAATTCTCGACGATGCCGTTCAGCACGATCGCCATGCTGTCGTCGTCGCAGGCGGTCAGCGGATGCGCGTTCTGCTCCGTAACGCCACCGTGCGTCGCCCACCGCGTGTGACCGAGCCCGGTCGTCGACTGTGACCCGTTCGGGCCTGCCTTGTCCTTCAGAAACTGGAGGTTCCCGACCGCGCGGACGTAATCGAGGCGGTCTTCCTCGATCAGTGCGATGCCCGCGGAGTCATAGCCGCGGTACTCCAGACGCTCGAGCCCTTGCATCAGCAGCGGCTTCGAAGCCCGGCTTCCGACATATCCAATGATCCCGCACATTCGGAGCCCTCCTTCTCAACCGGTCAAAAGCCGGAAATTGCCCCAAAAATGACCCCTGAAAACACCAAAGGCCCGACTGCGGGCCGCTCTCACACCGCTTTGCAGATGGGGAACGGTCAGCCGAGCTCTCGTCGAACGAGCGTTGCGATGCTAGCACAGGCTTCTCGCGCGAGCCCTTCCCGCTCGGCCTCGACGAGGATGCGAATCAGCGGCTCGGTGCCGGAGGCGCGGACGAGCACACGCCCGTCGCGACCCCATTCGGCGTTCAACCGATCGACCTCGGCGACGATCGCAGGCGTCAGCTCGCGATTCTCAACGCGCACGTTCTCCTTGACCTGCGGGTACAAGGTCATCACACCCGCGACCTCGCTCAGGTGGCGTCCCTTCAGCGCGCCGCAGAGCAGCAGTCCCGCGGCCAGGCCGTCCCCCGTGACGTGATCGCGGAGATAGATGATGTGACCCGACTGCTCACCGCCGAGCACAGCGTTCTCGCGCTGCAGCGCTTCGAGCACGTACCTGTCGCCGACAGCCGTCGTCAGCACGCGCACCCCTCGCGCGCGCATCAGCGCGTGGAAACCGAGATTCGTCATCACCGTCACGGCGACGGTGTCGACTTCGAGATCGAGCGCGAGCACGGCGATGATCTGGTCGCCGTCGACAGGCTCGCCGCGCTCGTCGACTGCCAGCATGCGGTCGCCGTCACCGTCGAAGGCGATGCCCAGGTCGTAGCCGCTCTCACGCACCGTCCGCTGCAGGAGACCGAGATCGGTCGCTCCGCAGCCGACATTGATGTTCTCGCCGTTCGGGTCGTCGCCGATCGTGCGTACCTCGGCGCCGCAGCGCTCGAACGCTTCCGCAGCGAGGCCGGAGTACGCGCCGTTCGCGCAGTCGACGACGACGCGCAGGCCCGTGAGGTCGGAGCCGAAGCGCTCGACGATGTGCTGGAGGTACGAATCGGTCGCGACCTCGACGTGCTCGATCGACCCCTGGTCGATCCCGGGGGCTGCCGCGAGGAGCGCCTCGATCTGCTCCTCGGATTCATCCGACAGCTTGTGCCCCTGCGCGTCGAAGAACTTGACGCCGTTGTACTCCGGCGGGTTGTGCGAGGCAGAGATCACAACGCCTAGATCGAGCGCGAGCAGTGCGACGGCGGGTGTCGGCAGGACGCCGCCGAGGATGCAGTCCCCACCGGCCGAGACGACGCCACGCGCGAATGCCTCTTCGAGCTCGGGGCCGGAGCTGCGCGTGTCGCGGCCCACGAACACCTTCGCAGCGCCCGTCCAGAGCGCCGCGGCACGCCCGAGGCGCTCAACGAACTCTGCGGTCAGAGCCTCGCCGACGACGCCTCGGACACCATCGGTGCCGAAGTACCTCCGAGCCACGAAGGACGAACTACCGCTTGCTGAACTGTGGCGCCTTGCGCGCCTTGTGCAGACCGGCCTTCTTGCGCTCCACGATGCGCGCGTCGCGCGTCAGGAAGCCGGCACGCTTGAGCGCCGCGCGCAAGTCCGGGTTGACCTCGACGAGGGCGCGGGCGATCCCGTGCCGCATCGCTCCGGCCTGCCCTGACGGGCCGCCACCGTGCAGTCGAACGCGTAGGTCGTACTGCCCCTCGAGGCCTGCTGTCTTGAGCGGCGCCATTGCGAGCATCCGGTGCACCTGGCGCGGGAAGTACTCCTCGATCTTCTTGCCGTTGATCCAGGTGTCGCCGTCGCCGGGCCGCAGGATCACCCGCGCGACCGAGGTCTTGCGCTTGCCGGTGCCGAGATACTGAGCGGGAGTTGCCATTTACACCTCGAGAGTGGTCGGGGCCTGAGCCTCGTGCGGATGATCGGGCCCGGCGTAGATCTTCAACTTGGTCAGCTGCGCCCGGCCGAGCTTGTTCCGGGGGAGCATCCCCTTGACGGCCTTGCGGAGGACCTCGGTGGGCTGCCGGTCGAGCTGCTCGCGCAGCGTGCGCTCGCGGAGGCCGCCCGGATAGCCCGAGTGCTTGTAGTACATCTTCTCTTCGAGCTTGTTGCCCGTGACGGCGATCTTCTCCGCGTTGACGACGACCACGAAGTCGCCCGTGTCCACGTGCGGCGTGTAGACGGCCTTCGTCTTGCCGCGGAGGCGCTCCGCGATCTGAGTCGCGAGGCGACCGAGGGTCTTGCCCTCGGCATCGACGATCAGCCAGTCGCGCTGGATCTCACCGGGTTTGGCGTTGAAGGTCTTCATCGGAAGTGGGTGGCCGTAGGCCCGCCGGTCGGCAATGGTAGCAGCCTCCAAAAGCAGTTCGTCACGAGCTCGTGAGTTCTCGGAGGCCCGCCGCGAAGGCGACGGCACCGCCTCGTGACGGGTGTCGGACGGCAGGCGACCCGAGCGCTGCGGCGGCGATCCGGCCGACGGCGATCACCTGCCGCCCCCGGGCGAGCTCCTCCGCAAAGAGCCGTCCGGCGACCACCTCGGCCCGGGCCGGCGGACGATTCGTCGTCTCGGTTCCTGGATGGGTCGGGACGACGTTCCAGAGCAACACCCGGTCGAGGAGCCCGAGCTCGCCGAGCGTCCGCCGAACGATCGTCGCCGTCGCCTCGGCCGGCCCGGCTCCTGTCAGCTGCCGTTCCGAGGTGAAGGGGATGCCAGAGACACGAGCTCCGCGGTAGCCCGGCGGCTCCCCGACGAGGAGGATCGGAGCTCCCCGCCCGCCTCGAGAAACGCGGCGAGGCGGGCAACCCGCAGAGCGGCGCCCGCGCCGTCCCGGTAGAAGTTCGTGGTCTGCCCGATCCGGGCAGCGACCAGCCTGTCGATGAACGAACGCATCTCGATCCGAACTCTGACGGACGGCGGACAGAAGCCCGCGGAGACCGCGCACGCGATCGCAGTCTTCATCGACGGCGCGGAGCGTTCGCTCGAGCTCGCCCAGTACGACTTCAACCTCGGCCCCGAGACGGCGCAGATCGTCGGTGACGCGGTGCGCCGGGCAGCCGGGCGAGGCGTCCGCAGCCGGTTCATCTACAACGTCGATCACCCGAACCCGATCCCGGTGCCCCCGCCGGCGGAGCCCGACGTCGCGCTGATCTCGCAGCTCCCCGTCGAGAGCAAGCCGATCGCAGGCGTGCCCGACCTGATGCACCACAAGTACGTGATCCGCGATGCAGCAACGGTCTGGACGGGGTCACTGAACTGGACGGACGACGCCTGGACGCGACAGGAGAACGTCGTTGCGATCGTCGAGTCGCCGCCGATCGCCGCGGCGTTCGCCGCCGACTTCGAGCAGTTGTGGACGACCGAGGATGTGCTGCGCAGCGGCTTCGTCGATCCGCGGCCCGAAGCCGGCATCCGCGCCTGGTTTACGCCGGGGCACGGCGAAGATCTCTCGGCGCGGATCGCAAAGCTGATCCGCCGCGCGCGCAAGCGTGTGCGTAT
>JACDGR010000200.1 GCA_013821525.1 Actinomycetota bacterium | reverse complement strand
CGCTGACGTGGCTCGCTGCGCGTACACCATGGGGCCGTGTGCTGCGCGCCATCCGCGAGGACGAGGATGCGGCGGCGTCGCTTGGCAAGAACGTGCTCGCCTACAAGCTGCAGGTGCTCGCAATCGGCTCGGCATTCGCCGGCGTTGCCGGCTTGTTCTACGCGTGGCAGTTCTCGTTCTTCAGCCCAGACGACTTCCAGCCGCTGCTGACGTTCTTCGCCTGGATGATCGTGATCCTCGGCGGTCTGGGACGGATCTGGGCGGTGCCGGTCGGAGCCGCCGTGTTCGGGTTCCTGTTCGCAGGCACCCGCTTCCTCGACTTCGCGCCGCTCTCGTCGCTCGACTCCGCCGAGCGCGCCTACCTGCGGTTGATCGTGATCGGCCTGGTGATCATCGGCCTCGTCATCTTCCGGCCGCAGGGAATCCTCGGCCGTCGCGACGAGATGGTGCTCGAATGACGCCACTCCTCCAAGTACATGAGGTTGCGCTCGCCTTCAGCGGCGTTCGCGCGGTGGACGGCGCGAGCTTCGACGTCGAAGAGGGATCGATCACCGGCCTGATCGGGCCGAACGGCGCGGGCAAGTCGACGCTCTTCAACTGCGTCTCCGGATTCCTGCGTGCGCAGTCGGGTCGGGTCACGCTGGACGGCCGGCGCATCGACCGGCTGTCCCCGCACCGCATCGCACGTGCCGGGCTGGTGCGAACGTTTCAAACGCCGCGGGCCCTGACGCGGATGACCGTGGTGGAGAATGTGCTGTTGGGGGCCCCGCGCCATCCGGGTGAACAGCTCGGCCGGCGCGGAGCCAGTCGCGAGCGCGAGGCGCGAGCGCGCGCCGCCGAGCTGCTGGCCCTGGTCGGTCTCGACACCCATGCCGGCGCGCTCGCAGGAACTCTCTCGGGCGGCCAACGCAAGCTGCTCGACCTGATCCGCGCGCTGATGGCCGAGCCGCGCTTGCTGCTCCTCGACGAGCCGATGGCAGGTGTTAGCCCGACCTTGCGCGTGCAGCTGCTGCAGCACATACGCGAGCTGCGCGACCGTGACGGCATCACGCTCCTGATCGTCGAGCACGACCTCGATTTCGTGATGGGCGCGAGCGACCGGATCGTGGTGATGAACGACGGCCGCGTAATCGCAGACGGCACGCCCGACGAGGTGCGCGGAGACGAGCGTGTTGTCGATGCCTACCTCGGCGCGCGCCACGTGGCTGCGTGAGCCTGCTCGAGGTAACGGCGCTCGAGGCGGGTTACGACGACGCGCTGATCCTGCGTGGTGTCACGCTGCACGCCGAGGCCGACGAGATCGTCGCCGTGATCGGCCCGAATGGCGCCGGCAAGTCGACGTTGCTGAAGGCCGTGTATGGGCTCGTCACGCACAAGGGTGGAACGGTCAGCTTCGACGGCACCAACGTCACAGGCATGCGGGCTGACCGCCTCACTCGGAGGGGTCTGAACTTCGTTCCCCAGACCGACAACGTGTTCGCCTCGCTGACGGTGGCCGACAACGTGCAGATGGGATCGCTCGGCCTGCCGAAAGGGGAGCGGAAGGACGCCGTCGCACACGTGCACGCTCTCCTCCCGATCCTCGGCGAGCGATCTCGTCAGCGTGCGGGCACGCTTTCCGGCGGGCAGCGTAAGCTCGTGGCGATCGCGCGCGCGCTCGTCACGCGCCCGAAGCTGCTGCTCCTCGACGAGCCCTCCGCAGGGCTCTCGCCCCAGGCGATGGACCTCGTCTTCGACCAGCTGGTCGAGATCAACGAGCTCGGCATCGGCATCGTGATGGTCGAGCAGAACGCCCGGCGGGCGCTCGCGCTCGCCGCCCGCGGCTACGTGCTCGACGGCGGCCGGAACGCGATCGACGGGCCCGGCGCCGAGCTGCTGAACGACCCGAAGGTCGCCGAGCTCTACCTGGGAGGCGCCGGCACGACCGCGTCGAGCTCGACCTCGACCAACACCCCGTCGGGGATGAACCCGGCCACGTAGTAGGTCGTGTTCGCGGGGTTCACCCCTTCGAACGCCTCACGGTGCGCGCGGACGGCGCCTTCCCAGTCGCAACCGGTCGCGAGCAGCAGCCGGGTGCGCAGCACGTCGCCGACGCCCGCCCCGAGCTTGGCGGCCGCAGCGAGCGCGCGTTGTAGTGCTTCACGCGTCTGGGTGTAGGTGTCCCCACCGTTACGGGCCGCGGTGCCGCTGACCGCGACGTGCGGCCCGATCCGGACGGCGCGGGAGTAGGCGGCGGCTTCCTCGAAGCCGCCGCCCTCCCTGTAGTCCGACCGCACCTAGCCCTTGAAGGTGACAGTGCTGAGCGTGTCGATCTTGCCCGGGCCGGAGTACTTCCAGATCTCGAATACGGCAGAGCTGATGTCACCGTTCGCGTCGAAGTCGACCGGGCTGAACGCGCCTTCGTAGTCGACGTCTTTCCCGGCGCGGATCAGCTTGATCGCCTTGGCCATCTGGAGGTAGGTGACCTTCGTCCCGGGAGCCCCTGAGACGTTGATCAGGTTCGCCTTGATCTTCGCGGGCGAGGACGAGCACGCCTTCAGCGCCGCGAGGAACGCGACGTTGACCGCGTCGAGCGACGTCCCTTCGAAGCCGGTGTACGGCTTCGCACCGTGCACGTTCTTCTTCCAGTAGGCGGCGAACGACGCACCGGCGGGACCCCCTGCAGAGCTCGCAGCCGTCCCGCGCAGCCCGACGACCGGGGTTCCGATCTGGTCGAGCACCGTCGTGTTGCGCAACGCCTCGGTCATGAACGTCTTCGATGCGTCCCACTTGCCCGTCCGGACGAGCGACGGCGCGAACTTCTGGAACGTCTCCGGGAAGTCGATGATCACGTAGCCCGCTGGGTTGCCCGTCACGAGCTTCTGTGCTTCGGTGTCGAACGTCGGCTGGTCGGGGTTCCACGACTCGTCGACGCCGATCTTCCCTCCGAGCTTCTTGAACTGATCGATGAACAGCTGCTTCAGCGCGGTGCCGAAGGCGTCGTTGCGCGATCCGATGTTGATCGTCGCACCTGCACCGAACGCCTTGATCGCAGCCTGCGCGAGCACCTTGCCCTGCAAGGTGTCCGACGGGTACGTACGCCACAGATAGCCGTTGTCTGCGATCGTCGTCAACTGCGGAGCACTCGCCGTCGGCGAGATCTGCACGACGTGGTTCGGGATCGCCACCGACTGCGCCATCGGAATCGTGGCGCTCGAGGCCATCTCGCCGATCAGCACGTTCGCGTGGTTCGACTTGACCAGCTTCGTCGCAGCTTCAACTGAGGCGCTCGCCTGGGTCTGGCCGTCTTCGGAACCGACAAGCTTCACCTGGATCTGCTTCGAGAGCCCGTCCTTCTTGAGGCCTGCATTCTGCAGCGCGATCCCGACCTTGACCGCGCGGTCGAGGTTCGCGCCATACGCGGCAAGTCCGCCGGTGAACGGCAGGACGTCTCCGACGCGGAGGGTGAACGAGCAGTTCTTCGCGGCGACGGCAGTCGCCGACGACGCAGCCCCTACCTCGCTCGCCGAAGCGACTGCGGCCAATGCCACGATGGCAACGGCGGCGACCACAGCACCGATTCTTCTCTTCACCACTCCTCCTTCGTCGTCAACACTTTCGGATAGACCAGAGTGCACCATCCTCCTGTTAGGCGCAAGGAAGCACATAAGCTCTCGGGTCGTGACGGAGATGCGCCTCTACGACATCCGGGTGACGGTCGAGCGAATCGAGGGAAGATCCGTGTGCGGCCTTGCCGTCGGCGACTTCTTCGAGGTAACGGAGTCCAACCGGGTGCGGATCCCGGAGGGCAAGCACTTCTGCCTCTATGCGCTGCAGTCGGTGCTGCCGCTGATCCCGGCAAAGCAGCGGCGATTGCCGGCGGAGGACTGGCTCGAGCAGGACAACCTCGTCTGCTGCCCCGACCCGGACGAGCGCGTCGTGATGCGGATCGAGCGCACGGGCGAGCGGAGTCTCATCACCGAGGATCTCACCTGAGCGAGCTCGGGCTCGGCCTGCAGTCGGACAAGCGGCCCGAGGAGTACGTGGCTCTGGCCCGCCGGGCTGAGGAGGCAGGGTTCGACGTCGTCTCGGTGTTCCACGACCTGCTCTACCAGCCGGCGATCTACCCGCTGCTCCTGATCGCGCAGGCAACCTCGCGCGTGCGCGTCGGCCCTGCTGCGCTCAACCCGTCAACCCTGCATCCGGTCGAGCTTGCGGGGCAGGCGGCAGCGCTCGACCTTGCCTCGGACGGCCGGGCTTACCTCGGTCTTGTCGCCGGAGCATGGCTCGACCGGCTCGGACTCGACCCATCAGCGCCGGTCGAGCGCATGCGCGAGGCGGCAGAGGTGATCCGGAGGCTGTTTGCCGGAGACACGAGCGGCTTCAGCGGCTCCCACTTCAGCCTCGCCGCAGGCGCCCACTTCGAATACGAGCCGGCGCGGCGGCGAATGCCGCTGATGATCGGCACATGGAAGCCGCGCCTGGCCGCGCTTGCGGGAGAGATCGCGGACGAGGTGAAGATCGGCGGCTCCGCAAACCCCGACATGGTGCGCGTAATGCGCGAGTGGATCGGGAACGACGAGGTCGGGATAGTCGTGGGAGCCGTCACCGTCGTCGACGAGGACGGCGACGCCGCACGCGCGCGAGCGCGAGAGGAAGTGGGGATGTACCTCGATGTGGTCGGTGCGCTCGACCGGACGATCACCGGAGCCCCGCCGCTCGAGAAGTTCTGCTTTGCCGGAACCCCGGAGGAGGTTGCCGCGCAGGCTCGAGAGCTCTTCGCCGCCGGCGCGAAGCGCGTCGAGTTCGGCACACCGCAGGGCCTCAAGACGCCGCGCGGAGTCGAGCTTCTCTGCGAGCGCGTCGTGCCGCTCCTGCGAGACCGCTAAGGCCATACCAGGCTCACTGCTCAAGCCGGCACTGCCCGACCTGGGGACGCGCGCCAGTCCTGAGTTGTTTCCGCTTCGAACGCCACATCGCCCGACCGATTTGCATCCCTCGACGGGTGCACCACCACGAGCTACTCAAGGCCGCCGACCGCTCCATCTACAACGCAAAGCGTCGAGCCCCGTCTCGGGGCGTGCCCGAGCTAGCAGCGGCTGCATTCATCCTGAGGGGTGGGAGCTTTGCGTCCGCAGGCGACGACCCGAGCATTTGCCTTTCCTGGTCGGCGGGCTAGGCCGGGGGAGATCCTGGATCGCCCGATGATTCGCGTGGTGGATCGCCTCGCGGGGGCGTGCGTCGACGCCGTCACGGCCCACAAGACACCACCCTTGCCTGTGCGCTCTGACGAATCGGTCAGCTCAATGCGGCGCAAAGATCTACGACCCCACCGTGGTGCTGAACGCTGCCGGGAACAGTGCTGAAGTTGGCGTCGAACTGGTAGGTGGTAAGCCCATCGAGAAGAAATAGACCGCCCGGGGCGTTGGCTCCGAGTTCACCAGGGCCGAAGAAGTAGATGTTCTGCCCAGTACCTTTGAAAGACACCACACCGTTGGCGTCCGGCGCGGACAGCGAGACGGATCCCGGAGCATTCAGCTTTATCGTCTTACCGGTCGTGACGTTCGTCAGCGCAGCGACGAATTCGCCGGTCGCTCGCGATGACCCGTCGGAGAAGACCGTGAGGATCTGTCGGTTGACGACAACTTCGCCATGAACTGCGAAGGAGCAGACGAGCCCCGCCGGCAGGTCGATCGGCCCGCTTAGCACGGGTGACCGCATTGGCTTCGCCGCAATCCCCGCTGATGTCGCTGTCGCCGCCGCCAGCAAAGCAACGCAAAACACCAAATGAAAACGCCGCACGGATTCTCCCTTCAACGCTTTGGATGACAATTGAAGAAGCGAGCTTTTGCAACAACGGTCGCATGCGTCAACGCCGCGTCGTATTCGAGAGGCCTGCATCGCCGCTCTTGTTGGGCCGAGCCTGGACCCAGCATCAGCGTGTCACTTTGACACTGAACGTGGCGCGGCCACGGTTTGCACTGGAGTCTGTTGCTGAGCAGGTCACTCGCGTGATCCCGATTCGAAAGACGCTCCCAGACCTGTGAGTGCATGAAGCTTTTAGCGCTCCGTCCACCGCATCCACAGCGGAGACCGAAAAGCGGACGCGAGCTCCAGCAGGCCCTGAAGATTTCGCCGCATGGTTCACGGCCCCACGGAACGTGGGTGGTGCAAGATCGAACGTAACTCCGGGAGCATCGAGCTGTCCCGTTAGTTGGATCGCAGCACCGTTGCTCACGATTGAACCCGATCCGGTAACGCCGAGGAAGTGATCCACTCCAGCAGTGCTCGAAAAATCAATCTTGACCCTGTTGAACGTCGCACTGAACGGGGTCGAGCAGCCCTCGACGGTTCCGTTCACAACGATCGTCCCTTTTCCCGGAGCCTCGAAAGTGAACTGTTCAGTTGACTTCCCGCAGGTCGGATCGGACATGTCCGTATGGCCGATCGCCGTGAATCGCACCGCACCGAGCCCACGGATCATGCCATGTCCCTCTCCGGAGAAGCCCAAGCAATTCTCGCAGTCAGGACCTCCGAAATACGTAAGGTTTGCATTGATC
>JACDGR010000199.1:4565-6545 GCA_013821525.1 Actinomycetota bacterium | reverse complement strand
GCCGGCTCCGGCAAGCCTACGCCGAGAATCACTCATGCGGATCGCTTCCCGATTGTCCCGCATGACTGAACTCGCCATTTCTGCCGGCTCCGGCAAGCCTACGCCGAGAATCACTCATGCGGATCGCTTCCCGATTGTCCCGCATGACTGAACTCGCCATTTCTGCCGGCTCCGGCAAGCCTACGCCGAGAATCACTCATGCGGATCGCACCGACCCAGCTCTTCGACCTCTCAGACACCGAAGGTGTCCTTCACCTTCTGCAGGCCGGCGATCAGGCGGACGACGTCGTCGGGGACGGTGTAGAGGTAGAAGCTCGCGCGGGTCGTTGCCGCGACGCCGAGGCGCGTCATCAGCGGCTGCGTGCAGTGGTGGCCTGCGCGTACCGCGACGCCTTCCCAGTTGAGGATCTGCGCGACGTCGTGCGGGTGCACGTCGGCGACCTCGAAGCTGACGATGCCGGTGCGACGGTCGGCGGGCGGCCCGAACACGCGGATGCCGGGGATCTCGGCCAGTCGATCCATCGTCTGCACGACGAGCTCATGCTCGTGCGCCTCGATTGCCTCGAGCCCGACGCTCGATACGTAGTCGATCGCCTGGCCGAAACCGAACGCCTCGGCGATCGCGGGTGTGCCTGCCTCGAACTTGTAGGGAAGCTCGTTCCAGCTCGTGCGCTCGAGCGCGACCGAGCGGATCATCTCGCCGCCGAGGTTGAAAGGCTGCATCTCCTCGAGCAGCTCGCGCTTGCCCCACAGTGCACCGACGCCGCTTGGCCCGCAGATCTTGTGCGAGCTGAACGCGAGAAAGTCGCAGCCGAGCGCCTGCACGTCGATCCGCCTGTGCGGGGCGGCCTGCGCAGCGTCGACAACCATGATCGCGCCCTGCGCGTGCGCCCACTCCGCGAGCTTCTCGACCGGGTTGATCGTGCCGAGCGTGTTCGAGACGAGATTGTTCGCGACGACCTTGACGTTGCCGAGCGCCGCGATGCGATCGAGCGAGTCGAGCTGCAGCTCGCCGAGGTCGTCGATCGGGATGTGCGCGAACTGCGCGCCCGTCTTCTTGGCCATGAACTGCCACGGCACGAAGTTCGCGTGATGCTCGAGCTCCGTGATCACGACGACGTCTCCGGGGCCGAGATTCTCGAGCCCCCAGGAGTACGCGATCAGGTTGAGCGCCTCGGTTGCGCTGCGGGTGAAGATCACCTCGCGGTTCGACGGCGCATTGATGAACGCACGCACCTTCTCGCGCGCACCTTCGTAGCCCTCGGTCGCGCGCTCGGCGAGCGTATAGACGCCTCGGTGCACGTTCGCATAGGAGTGCTCGTAGAACTCGCGCATCGCGTCGAGTACCTGCTTCGGCTTCTGTGTCGACGAGGCCGAGTCGAGATAGGCGACCGGCTTGCCGTTCGTCAGCTCGTCGAAGACCGCGAAATCAGCGCGCAGCTTGAGCGCATCGAGCTTCGCTGAGGTCGTCGTTGCCACCGCCTCACTGTACCCGGGGACCTAGAGCCTGAGGCATCCCCACACGCACCCAAGTACGCATCAAGCCTCTAGCGATGGACGGTCTCGCACCCCGTCACGTGGTCGGAGCGATTGGCCCAGACCGTGTCGCGACCTGGGCCACAGTCGATCCGGTCTCTGTGGCCATCGTTCGCATGCACCTGGTCGTTGCCGGCGCCCGCGAGGATCACGTCTCCCTCTCGCCCCGTGCCTTCGATCACGTCTGCCCGCGCCGTGCCGCTGATCGTGCAGCTGCCGGTGACGGCCTGCAAGCTGCCCGAAGCTCGAGAAGGCAGCTCCCAGGCCTGCGGGCACGTGGAGCAGCGTCGACCGGCCGCGCAGCGTGGTGCGCGTCACCCCGCCGCGCCACGTGTAGACGACTGCGTCGCCGGCCGATGACCAGCTCGGCGTGCCCGCGCCGGGTTTCGCCCGCGCAATCGCGTGCGCCGGCACGAGTCCACGGCTCGCGACCCCACACCTCGG
>JACDGR010000199.1:0-4555 GCA_013821525.1 Actinomycetota bacterium | reverse complement strand
CCTCGGAGCCGATCGTGAACGCGACCTGAGTCCCGTCGGGCGAGTAGACGGGGTCGCCGGGGGTCGCCGCGCCGACCAGCAGCCGCGCGGTGCCCGGAATGCAGCAGTCCGTCGTGTAGATGCCGTCGTCCCGCCTGAATGCGATCGAGCCGCCGTCCGGCGACCAGGCGGGCCAGCCGATCACGTCACCCGTGAACGGGGGACCCGAGCCGACGTAGAGCAGACCGCCGACGATGCGCGCGAGTGCGCCCGACGGACTGAAGGCGGGTGCCGCACCCGGGCCGATCCGGTGCGTGGTGCCGTCCGCGACATCCGCAACGTAGACGCCGACGCCGACCTGGTAGGCGAGCCGCGAGCCGTCGGGCGACCAGCTCGGCAGGAGCTGAAAACCGTTCTGCGCGACCTTCGTGACGCGGTGGCTCCCAAGGTCGACGAGCTCGAGCTCCATCAGGTTCCCGGCATGGATGCGCGTGAACGCGATCGTCTCTCCGTCCGGCGACCAGACCGGCCACGCATCCTGCGTCGCGCGAGCCGCAGTGCCGACGCGGACGCCGGCGCAGCGAAGAGGATCAGAGGCCGATCAACACGAGCTTCCTCACCGCCGCAGCGTAGGGCTGAGGCGTTAGGAGTCTTTCAGCGCAGTGTTACCTTGCTGCAGATGAGCAGCGGCGAATACATCTTCACGATGTACAAGGTCAACAAGTTCTTCGGCGCCGAGCGCCAGGTGCTTGCGGACATCTCACTCTCGTTCTTCCCGGGTGCGAAAATTGGCGTTCTGGGCTCCAACGGCAGCGGCAAGTCGACCCTGCTGCGGATCATGGCGGGCAAGGAGGAGACCTCGTCGGGCGACGCGCAGCTCGCGCCGAACGCGTCCGTCGGGCTGCTCGAGCAGGAGCCCGACCTCGATCCTGCGAAGTCCGTGCGCGAGAACGTCGAGGATGGTGTGCGCGAGCTCCGCGACCTGCTCGACCGCTTCAACAAGATCTCAGCCGGGTTCTCGGAGCCCGACGCCGACTTCGACACGCTGCTCGCCGAGCAGGCCAAGGTGCAGGATCAGATCGACAGGCGCGGCGCCTGGGAGCTCGAATCGCAGCTCGACCATGCGATGGACGCGCTCCGGGTGCCGGACGGCGACCGCGACGTCACCTCGCTCTCCGGCGGCGAGCGCCGCCGCGTGGCGCTCTGCCGCTTGCTGCTGAGCTCGCCCGATCTCCTACTGCTCGACGAGCCGACGAACCACCTCGACGCCGAGTCCGTCTTCTGGCTCGAACGCTTTCTGGCCGACTACAAAGGCACGGTCGTCGCCGTCACCCATGATCGGTACTTCCTCGACAACGTCGCCGGCTGGATCCTCGAGCTCGACCGCGGGCGCGGCATTCCGTACCAGGGCAACTACTCGGGCTGGCTGGAGCAGAAGCAGGCGCGTCTCGCGATCGAGGAGAAGCAGGGCTCGGCGCGCCAACGCACGCTGCAGCGCGAGCTCGAATGGGTGCGCCTCGCGCCGAAGGCGCGGCGTGCAAAGTCCAAGGCACGCCTCGGCTCGTACGAGAAGCTGCTTGCAGAGGAGCAGAACGTGAAGATCGACAAGGTCGAGATCCACATCCCGCCCGGCCCGCGTCTCGGCGACGTCGTCCTCGAAGGGAAAGGGCTCTCGAAGGGGTTCGGAGACCGGCTGCTCTTCGAGGATCTGACCTTCTCGCTTCCGCCCGCAGGCATCGTCGGCGTGATCGGCCCGAACGGCGCCGGCAAGACGACCCTGTTCCGGATGATCGCGGGTCAGGAGCAGCCGGATACAGGCGAGCTCCAGATCGGCGACACCGTGCAGCTCGCCTACGTCGACCAGTCGCGCGCCGACCTCGATCCGAAGGCGACCGTCTGGAAGGAGATCTCGGGCGGCCACGACATCGTGATGCTCGGCAAGCGCGAGGTGAACTCGCGCCAGTACACCTCGTGGTTCAACTTCAAGGGCGGTGACCAGCAGAAGCCGGTCGGCAAGCTCTCGGGCGGCGAGCGCAACCGCGTCCATCTCGCCAAGGTCTTGAAGGAAGGCGGCAATCTGCTGCTGCTCGACGAGCCGACCAACGACCTCGACGTCGACACGTTGCGCGCGCTCGAGGACGCGCTGCTCGACTTCGCAGGCTGTGCGGTCGTGATCACCCATGATCGCTGGTTCCTCGACCGTGTTGCGACGCACATCCTCGCGTTCGAGGGCGATTCGCAGGTGACCTGGTTCGAAGGCGACTGGGGTGAGTACGCGGAGTGGGTCAAGGAGACTCGCGGCCCGGAGGCACTCGAGCCGCACCGCATCAAGTACAAGCCGCTCGTCCGCGCGTGACCGAACCTGATCTGCAGGGCTCAGCGCCACCGCAACCCAACCAACCAGGCTCAGACCAGGTTCCGGGGTTCCAGCGCGCCCTGCAGCCCGCCAACCTGGTTTAGACCAGGTTCCCGGGTTCTAAGCTAGCCGGATGTCGCACCTGCATCGTCTCGATCCGATTCAGCTACGGGTTCTCGGCTGTCTGATCGAGAAGCAGCGGACGACGCCCGACCAGTACCCGCTCTCGTTGAACGCGTTACGACTTGCCTGCAACCAGGCGACCGCGCGCGAACCGGTTCTCGACCTCGACGAGTCGACCGTGCGCGAGGCCGTGCAGCGGCTCGGCACGATCGGCTGGTCGCGCCTTGCGAGTGGCCCAGGCTCGCGGACGGCGAAGTACCGCCAGCTCTTCGAGGAGGAGCTCGGACTGCTGCCGTCCGAGGTGGCGGTGCTCGCGGTGCTGCTGCTGCGCGGCCCACAGACGGTGGCGGAGCTGAAGTCGCGCACGGAGCGGCTGCATCATTACGCGGGGAACGACGATGTCGAAGCGGCGCTCGTGCGCCTGGACGAACGCGAGCTCGCACATCTCCTGCCGAAGCGCCCGGGCCAGCGCGAAGAGCGCTGGATGCACCTGCTCGGCGACGGCCCGACCGGCGCCGGCCCGCTCGAGCCTGCGGCGGAGCCGAGCCGGTCCGATGTTGCCTCGCCGGGCGGGCCGGAGCCGTCCACGCTCGAGCGCCGGCTGGAGCGGGTCGAGCAGAAGCTCGCCGAGCTCGAGCGCGCACTCGCCGAGCGCGGCCACCTCGGTTGACGTAGCAGCTGCTCGCGGTCAAGCTTCCTCGGGCGGGGTCGCCGTGTCTGGAAGGAGACGCCGATGACTGCGCTCGAAGAAGTGATTGCCGCCTACAACGACGCCTGGAATCGTCAGGACGTCGATGCGATCTGCGCGGCCCATGCGCCCGGGATGGTGTTCGAGAACCACAACGCGGGTGAGCGTGCCGAGGGCGAAGCGGTCCGCGACCACATCGCCTCGATCTTCGCGAACTGGCCCGACCTGCGCTTCGCCGAACGAAGCCTCTACGCAGGCGAAGACTTCGTCGTTCAGGAGTGGACAGCTACCGCGACGCATCCGCAAGGGGCCGTCGTCTCGTGGGACGGCGTCGACATCTTCCCGATCACCGACGGGAAGATCGCGCGCAAGGACGTGTACTCGAACGCGTCGCGGCGGGTGCCCGAACAGCTGGCGGCCGCGTGATGGCGGGCTACGCGATCGGCCACCGCGACGATTTCGACCGCGACGGCATGTGGACGCTCTGCAGGCGATCGCTCGGCCTGAAGTCGTTCGGGATGGGCCTCGTCGACATCCCGCCTGGCGGATCGATCCCTGCCCACGACGAAAGCGACCGAGACCAGGAGGAGGTCTTCGTCGTCCTGTCGGGCACGCCGACGATGCTCGTCGGCGGTGACGAGCTGCCGGCACCGGTCGGGACATTCGTGCGCGTCGATCCCTCCGTGCATCGTCAGATGGTCAACCGCGGCGAGGCGACCGCAAGCGTCTTGATCATCTCGGCGCCGCAGACGAGCGGCTATGAGCCGATGGGGTGGAACTAGGCAATTCGACGAACCAGGTCGTCCTGAGGGACGACGCGCGATCGTCCGGGCGACGGAACGAGGATCGGCAGCGGGGCCGACGACAGGTGGTCGGTCACCGCGGATAGTCGGGTCGACATGCATTCGACCCGAAGGGAACAGACGATGGACAACGTGTTGCAGCTCGCCGGACTGGCGGCTCCCGATGTGCGCGAGCTGCGCACACGCATGCAGGGTGAGGTTGTCGTGCCCGGTGACGAAGCCTGGGATGCCGCGCGCCAGGCTTGGAACCTCAGCGTCGACCAGCGGCCGGCAGCGGTCGCGATCGTCGCCACCGTCGAGGACGTGATGGAGGTGATCGACTTCGCGCGAGCCGCGGGCCTCCGTGTCGCTCCGCAGGGAACCGGCCACAACGCGGGTGCGCTCGGCGATCTGCGCGACACGATGCTCCTGAAGACCCATGAGCTGCGAGGCGTCACCATCGACGCCGAACGTGGAGTCGCGCGCGCTGCAGCCGGCACGATCTGGATCGAAGTCGTCGAGGCCGCGGCCGCGCATGGGCTCGCTGCGCTGGCGGGCTCCTCGCCCGACGTCGGCGTCGTCGGCTACACGCTCGGCGGTGGGCTGTCCTGGCTTGCACGCAAGCAC
>JACDGR010000198.1 GCA_013821525.1 Actinomycetota bacterium | reverse complement strand
GTGGAGATCTCCGTCTCCGCCGCGGCCAGCGCCTCGGTGCGCGCGGCGCTCGTGAGCAGGGCACCGGTTGCCGCCTCAACCGCGGCGAGCGTGTCCACCGTGGCGCCGGGCTCGGTCAGTACCGCGCTGCTCGACTCTACAGCACTCAGCGTGTCGGCGACCGACCCGCTCAGGCTCAATCCGCCGATCGCGCTGTCGGCCGCCGCGAGCCCATCACTCGCCGCGCCGCCGGCGGCAAGCGACCCAACACTCGCTTCGACGACGGCCAGCGTGTCAACGAGTGCGCCAGGCGTCGCGAGCGTTCCCGTGCTCGCCTCGGCGGCCGACAGCGCCTCCGTGAGCGCGCCAGACGCGACCATCTGCGCTGCAACGCTGTCCGCCGCGGTGAGGCTCTCAGCGGCGCTCCCGACCGCGGCGACGGCAGCGGTCGATATGTCGGCGACGGTGCCCGACTCGCCGAGCAGCCCGACGGCGACAAGCGCTGCGGTTTCGCTGTCATCCGCCGCGAGCGTGTCCGACGCGGCGACGGAACTGACCGTGCCGCTCGCCGCATCCGAGGCGTTCGTTTGGGTGCCGCCTGCCCCGTTGCGGAGGACGAGGCCCCCGCCGTTCCGAGCGATCCGTTGATAGCCGGGGCTCGTGGGGACGTCGCTCCCCTCCCACCAGTCGACCGCCGCGTCCGGCGTGGTGCCGCTAGACCATTGGGCGCCAACGCCGGGCGTCCCCGTCGAGATCGCGCTATCCGTCGCGGTCCCGATCGACGTGCCGTTCTTGTAGACGGTGATCGCGGTTCCCACGACGGCGATTCGGACGAGATCGCCGGGGACGATCGTGGCACTCAGCGAGGCCAGCGTGGACGTAACGCCGCCGGTGCGCTTCTCAAGAGAGGTGGAAGTGGCGCGAGCGGCGAGGTGGTAGCGCTTCGCGGTCACTGCCGCTTCGGTGCCCGAACCCCGGACGCCGAGATAGAAGAGACCGCCCGCGAGTACCGACAGACTGCACTGCGAATACTGGTCGGCGGAGAACGTGTCCGCGTTCCAGTACACGAAGCCTTCGCCACCCGACGCTGCCGCTTGCGACAGCGCGCCCGAGCCGGTGAGCGTCGCGTTGAACGTGGTTTGTTGGGTCCACGACGCGCTAACCGCGCCGGCCGCGCCCGAAAAGAGATCGGAGGCCGGCAGCGCCATACTAGACCGTCACGCCCAGCATCGGGGACGGACTCGCCTGCACCATCATCAGCGAGAGGAGATCCCGCACCGTCGACGTCCCCGTCACGCTGGAGATGACATACCCCAACGCCGTGCCGCACGCCGACAGCGCCGTCCGCGCCGCCGCGGGCAGGCTGGCCATCGTGGAGGAAAGCGTGATGCCAGGACTGAAAATATTGTAGCCCTTACCCTGCATGCACTGCGCGACGCCGAACACGCCCATGATGCCGCGCACCGTCTCGCGGTAGGTCGACGTGGCGGTCAGCATCTGGCCCGGGATGTTGAGCGCGGCCAGTGCCGCCTGCATGGTCGCCAGATTCGCCCCGAGCGCGGCGTCGAGATTGTCCGCGAACTTGGTCACGTCGCTCTGCGATGTCAGCGTCGCGTCGTCGGCATCGCTCAGGTCGGACGCGAGGAGCATCGCCGGCTCGTTGCCGTAGTCCCGCGCTTCCCACGGGTTCAGCAATAGCGGTGTGGGCGCGGTAAACCAGTTGAAGTATTTCGGGCCGCGGCGGTCCCCGACGGCCAGGGCGGGCACGAGATAGAATCGGATCATTGGATACCTCCTAGGCGCGAGTGGCTAGAGATTTTTTGCTTCGCCGTTCACCTGTTGGAACGTCAGCGCTTCTGACGCGCCGGTCGTGACGGTGAGCCCCACCTTGAGACTCGCGGTCGTCGCGTTGAATGCGGCGCTCGTCGCCTTGAGCACATGGACCGGGACCGCCGCAAGCCCCGCCGTGTTGCCGTTGTGCATCAGCCGGTGCTGTCCCTGCATGATGCACGACGCCGACAACGGACCGCGCACCGTGGCGACGATCTCGATGTACCCGTCATCCGCCACTGCCGTGGGGAGACTGGTCTGCGTGAACGTGAGCACCGCCGCATCGGCCGTCGTGCCCAGCGTGCCGACGCGCACGTGGAACGCGCGTGCCGCGATCCCCGCCGCCGTCTTGCTCAACGAGAGACGCCAGATGAAGATCGTCCCAACGCGCAGCTTCGCCGCCGGAACACTGATGAGCGACCCGGTGAGGTAGGTCAGCGTGGCCGCCGTCACCGCCTGGTCCGCGGTCGATTGGTTCGCGAGCGAATCGCCGAAGGCGTCGAGCATCTGCTGCCCGTTCACCTTCTTGTCCAACCCGCCCTCGTTCACATAGAACTCGTGTGTCGAGAGGAATTGGGTGGCTAACGTCTCCGCGCTGACGAGGGTATCCGCCATTCGCTAAACACTGAGACTATATGTCACATTTACCGTGTCGCCCGAGGTGACGGCCTTCGAGCCGCCGGAGAAGTCGCCCGCGGAGAACAGCACGCCCGTCGTGTCGTCCTTCGTCGCTGAGCCGCCGTTGTTCGTGAAGCAGCCGAACACGGTCCCCGTGCTCGTGATGGCGAACGCCTGGACGGGGCTCGTCGAGCTGCCACCGGAGGCGGCGCCCATCGTGACGTCCTTCCGGTTCCCGGTGTAGGTCGGCGCGTTGGCGAGGCCCTGCTCAAGCCACGCCGCATGCGACGCCTGCGTGTCGGCTGCCACCGCAGTGCCGGTGCCCTTGAGCCCCATGCGGAACGTCTGCGTGTAGGCCGCGCCCTTGAGATACTTGTCCAGCAGGTCGTTCTTGCCGACCGTGGTGACGAGGTTGTCGATCACCTCGCGCCATTTCTCCTTGCCGTCCGGGCCGACGCACCACACGTCGAACCGGCCGCGGAGGCCGAGGACTTCGGCGGTGACACGGTTGGGGCCGACGATCACCGTGGCTCCAGTCTGGTCCTGCGCATTCGCTGCATCGTGCATGGTCTAAGTCCCCACGGTGACGAGCCGCGACACGCGGCCCTGTTTGTCGCGCTTCACTTTCACGGAACGGGCAGCAGGGGGTTGCGACGCAGGCGGCGCCGCCCTCGTGCCGGTCTGTTGGGCCTGCGCCTGCGCGTCCATCGCGGCTTGGTCGGCGGCGGCCTGCAGGCCTGCCTCCCAGTCCTGCTCCAGCGCATCGAGGTCTGCGTCCTCGGCGATCCGGCCGCCGACCTGCAGCGCCTCGAGCACGAGCCGCTTCGGGTAGCCAGCGTTCACGAGCTGCACGTACGCCTGCATGACGGGGGCGTCCATCAGCACGCCCTCGAAGTCCCGGTTGATCTGGATGGTCGGTGCCTGCTCCGCGGGAATGCCGAGATAGCGCGCGTGGAAGCGCAGTGCCTCGTTGAATCCGTCCTCGACCCCCTGCGCCGCGGTCGCGAGCGTCGAGTTCTCCGCCGTCGCGTCGAGTCGCTTTGCCTCCGCCGTCTCGACGCCACGCGTCTTCTTGGCGAGGAAGGACGCGCCCAACTCTGCCATCTCGTCCTTCTTGGCCGAGAGCGACGCGCGGAGTCCGTCGAACGACTTTCCCGAGGTCTCTGTGTAGTAGAACTTGGACCCTGCCGTCACCTGCACGACGGTCGTCGGCCCGAGCGAGAGCGTCGGCTTGATCACTTGGTTGTCAGCGGTGATCTCGCCCGTGCCCGCGAGCTCGCCCTCGATCGTAGGCTGCGGGTAGGCGCTCATCTTCTCGTACCAGCGCAGCTCGCAGGCGATCTGCCAGTATTCGAGGTTGGCCCACGCCAGATCGAGGAGCGGCGGATCGGCCACGAAGGCGGCGTCCGTGTCCCCGGTGTAGCACACCGCGAGCGGGATCTCGTCGAACGGCGTGCCGTCCTTTTGACGGAACACTCCAGGTTGGCCGACGCGCACGACCTTTACCTGTCCGTTCCCCGCATCGCGTTCCTCGACGACCTCCCACCAGGCGATCATCTGCAGCTCGCCGTCGGCCGGGCCGGCTGGGTCGCGCCTCATCGCGAGCCGGCAGACGCGAAAGCGAAGAACGGGCTGTACGCCGAAGGCGCCGACGCGCTCAGAGCCGCCCTCACGCAGCACGACCTGCACGACGGTCTCGACTGCGTTGACGACCTCGGTCACCCAGGAGAGCACGTCGGCGCGCGAGTAGCTCGACCAGATGGGGCGGAGGTTGAGCGCGTCCTCGTTCCCGGCATGGACCAAGACGTCCGCCGGCGGCACGGGATGGTCGACGAGGAGCGCGACGAAGCCATCGGCAAGGGCGTCCTTCGTCTTCCGCTTGGCGAAGACATCGAGCAGCGTGCCTTTGCCGTCGATGTTCTCCGCATGCTTCTCGAGCTCCGGCGTCCAGCGGTCAATCTTCTGCGGCGGCTTGGCGAACAGCATCCCGACCGATGCCGAGAGCGACCGGCCAATCCCGCCGTAGAACGTGGCGGCCTGTGCGCGGATCTTGTAGCGGTCGTTCGCCTCGCTCTTGAACTTGGGGATGTAGGTCCGGTAGTTCCGGTGCATCGCGCGCGTGCCGCCCAGCTCGTCCCGAATGAGCTGGATGTCGGGTGCCACGGCCAGATATTCAGCCCGCGGCGTGGAGGGGCGGTCGTACTTGTTCGGATCGTCGGCCATGCCCCTGCCTATTGCTCGAAGGTGGAGACGGACACCTGCGGGACGGCGCCGATCGGGAAGCGATAGTCGATGTAGTAGCCGATCGCGTCGGAGATGTGCGTGAGCTTGGGGTCCACCTTTTTGTCGATCTCGCCGGACCCGCCCTTGAGCGTGCGCACACCCTCGAGGTCGCGGACGACGTGCGGCGCGGCGGCCGGATCGACGTAGAGCCGCACCGCGTCGCTCATGCTGCGCGTGCGCGAGTTGACCGCGTTCACCCGCGCGCGCTCGGCAGGGTTGGCGGTCTTCACGTAGAACGACACGCGGCCCCCGAACCCCTTGATCTGCTGGCTCGGCTCACCCTCGCGCAGCACTTTCCTGGCGAGGTCCCAATCCGATCCCGACACCTGCGCCGTGCCGCGCGCGCCGCCAGTGGCGTCGCCGTAGACCTCGACCAACCCCTGATGCCCTGCCCAGTCCGTGAGCACCTTCCGGCAGACGGCCGGCGTGTTGGAGTTGTTGTCGATCCAGACTTCCCCGATCACACAGGTTGAGACCACTCCTCCGCGCGGGGCACCCGTGACGACGAGCGGGATCTCCTGCACGATCGCGGCGACGCCCGGGGCGACGTTGAAGTCGAGGCAAACCTTGAGTGGCTGCTTCGGATCGTAGAGCGACCGGAGGCGCGCCTTGTTCGCGTCGGTGAAGGCGTAGTAGGCGCGGCCCTCGAAGTTGACGAAGCTGCCCTCGTACTCCTGCGCGTAGGTGAGCGGATCCAGATCGCGCTTCGCCGCCTCGATCTCGGCGGCAGGGAGGATGTCGGCACTCACCCAGTGGAAGTGCGCCCACTCGCTCGCGGCCCCGAACTCGGCCATCTCCGCCTGCGCGCGGAGATCGGTGTCGTAGTAGTGGTTTCGGCCTTCGGGGACGCCGATTAGGTCACAGAATCCCAACCGATCGGACAGGGTCGGACGCACGTTCTCGCCCCACGCCTGCTCCTTCATGTTCCCGTACTCGTCGAGCACGCCCCCGTCGACCGGAGCGCCTTCGATGCGTTCGGGCTTGTCCATCCCGACGAGGAAGATCTCGCCACCGTGCCAGAGCGGGATCACGAGCTCGGACTCGGACGGCCGGCCGCGCATCGCCGCCGGTGGCACCAGCCGTTTCAAGTCCGCCCACGCGATGCGCTTTACCTGGCCATACGTGGGCGCTGCGTAGAAGTAGCGCGGCCGGTCGAAGTGTGAGCCGCGCACCGCGCGCTTCACCAACCGACGCTTGGCGATCTCCGTCTTGCCTGAGCGGCGGCCGGCGGGGACGACGTTGAACCGGTGCTGGCTCAGGTAGAACGCGCGCTGCGTGGCGTGTGGGCGAAGCGGCTCCCATCGCGTGTGGAGGAGGGGCAGGGTCGCGAGTGCCAGCGCCGTCACGCGGCCACGCCCACGGTCGCGGTGTCCATTGCGTCCATCTGCGCGCGGAGCGTCTGGATGCGCGCGTCGTCCGTCTCGGTGTCCGGCACGCGCTCCTCGAACATCCCCAGGTGCCGAGCGATATCGACCAGCGTCGCGCGCTGGTCGTGCATCTTCACCTCAATGCCGTCTTTCGTGACTTTGACGCCAGCATAGAGGCAGAGCGCGGACGCGGAGAGTCGGCGCGTGTCGTGGACGTAGACCCGCTCGACGCCCTCGCCGAAGCACTCGGGGCACTCAGGGTGCGGATCGCGTGTCGCGTTGAACCCGTCGCCGCCGGCCTCGTCGAAGTTGTCCTTGCTCGCCCTGGTCTGCTGCGACTCCCAGGCGCGGCGGTCCTTCGCGAGCTCGCCCCGGGTGCGTTGGTAGTCGTACGAGCGGCCGTGACAATAGCGGCAGGCGGTCCGCCGATACTCGATTAGCTCGCGCTGGTCGGCCGTCGCGATCTGACGG
>JACDGR010000197.1 GCA_013821525.1 Actinomycetota bacterium | reverse complement strand
GACAGGTCGAGCAGATTCACTGGCAACAGAACACCGGTGTACCTCCGTTCGACCTCGTCGAAGGGACGGACGAAGCGCGGCCCGCCGACCTGGTGCTCCTGGCGATGGGCTTCGTCGGGCCGGAGACGCCGGTGCTCGACGAGCTCGGCGTGGCGCGCGATGCGCGCGGCAACGTTCAAGCGTCGCGGTACCTCACCTCTGTGGACGGGATCTTCGCGGCGGGCGACGCGCGGCGCGGGCAGTCGCTGATCGTCTGGGCGATCAACGAGGGCCGGCAATGCGCGACGGCGGTACGGGCCTGGCTCGACGCCGCGGATGCAGGCTCGACGCTGCCCACTTCCCTTTCGATAGCCACCGGCCAGCGGGGCGAGTAAGATCCTGCCCATGAAAAGGACGATGAACGACACGCACGGCACGAACTGCGCGGTCGCAGCGACCGCCGAGATCATCGCGACCAAGTGGACGCCGTTGATCCTGCATGACCTCTCCGAGGGCGCCCGGCGCTTCATGCAGCTGGAGCACGCCTGCCCGGGGATCAGCCCGAGGACGCTCTCGGAGCGCCTCGACATGCTCGAGCGGCAGGGAACGCTGATCCGCCGCAGCTATCCGGAGTCGCCGCCCCGCGTCGAGTACGAGCTGACCGAGAAGGGCCGCGCGCTACTGCCGATCATCCGCGAGATGCGCCGCTTCGGGCACGCGTGGATGATCCCGCAGCCCACCAAGCAGCCGGCTCGAAGCAAGGCTCGGCGCTAGAGCTCATCGCTGGTCGAACAGCGACACCGCGTCTGCGAGCGCGGTGCGCTGTGCGACCGCGCGATTGACGGCGTTCGCGATCGCGCGCAACGACGCCGTGACGATGCTCGGATGCAGGCCGACGCCCCACACGGGCAGCTCGTCGATCTCGGCCTCGATGTAGGCGGCTGCGGTCGCGTCGGCTGTCGGCTCGAGCGCATGCTCGTGGAAGTCGCGGATCTGGATCTCGATCCCGAAGCTGCGCCGATACGCGTCGACGAGGCCCGCGATCGGGCCGTTGCCTGTCCCTTCGACCGTCTCCGGCCGGCCGTCGACACTGATCTGGGCGACGATGTGATCCTCGTCCTCGCCCGGCCCCGTCCCGCTCGAGTGCGTGTAGGAGAGCAGCTCGTACGGGGCCGTGTGCGACAGGTAGCTCGCCTCGAACTCGGCCAGTAGCTCGGCGGCGTTCAGCTCGCCGCCACGCAGGTCGGTGACTGCCTGCACCTTCTGCGCAAAGTCGATCTGCAGACCCCGTGGGAGGTGCAGCTTGTGCTCGGTCTCCATCACGTAGGCGACGCCACCCTTGCCCGACTGCGAGTTGACGCGGATGATCGCTTCGTAGCTGCGACCGAGGTCTTGCGGGTCGATCGGCAGGTACGGCACGTCCCAGCTCTCGGAGCCGGAGCGCTGCTGGGCGTACATGCCCTTCTTGATCGCATCCTGGTGCGAGCCCGAGAACGCCGTGTAGACGAGCTCGCCGACCCAGGGATGCCGCGGGTGGATCGGCAGCTCGTTGCATTCTTCGACGATGCGCTTGGCTTCGTCGAGCCGCGACAGGTCGAGCTGCGGATCGACGCCTTGCGTCAGCAGGTTGAGCGCGAGGGTCACGAGGTCGACGTTCCCGGTGCGCTCCCCGTTCCCGAACAGCGTGCCCTCGACGCGGTCAGCGCCGGCCATCAAGCCGAGCTCCGCGGTCGCGACAGCAGTGCCCCGATCGTTGTGCGGATGGACGCTCAGCACGATGTGGTCGCGCGCGGAGACATGCCGTTGGAACCACTCGAGCCGGTCTGCGTAGATGTTCGGCGGGAATGCCTCGACCGTCGTCGGCAGGTTGACGATCATCGGCTCCTCGGTTGTCGGGCCCCAGGCCGCCATGACCGCCTCACAGATCGTCAGCGCGAACTCGAGCTCGGTCCCGTGGAAGCTCTCCGGCGAGTACTCGAACCGCACGTCCGTTGCCGTCTCTGCGGCCAGGGCCTTGCAAAGCTCGGTACCGCGAACTGCGAGCTCGACGACCCCGGCCTCGTCGAGGCGAAAGACGACGCGACGCTGTGTCGTGGACGTCGAGTTATAGAGGTGCACGATCGCGCGCTCTGCACCTTCGATCGCTTCGAACGTGCGCTCGATCAGCTCCGGTCGCGCCTGGGTCAGCACGGCGATCGTTGTGTCGGCCGGGATGCGGTCGTCCTCGACGAGCTGGCGGACGAACTCGAAGTCGGTCTTCGAGGCAGCGGGGAAGCCCACCTCGATCTCCTTGATGCCGAGCTGCACGAGCAGGTCGAACATGCGGCCCTTGCGGGCGGAGTCCATCGGCTTGATCAGCGACTGGTTGCCGTCGCGTAGATCGGTCGAGCACCAGATCGGCGTGTGGTCGATGACTGCGTTCGGCCACGTCCGGTCGGGCAGGTCGACGGTGGGATACGGACGGTACTTCCAGTACGGCATCGGCATGGCTCTACATCCTCCGGTTGGACGGACTCCTCCCCTTGTGCGGGAGCGCGGGACGGGTATGTCGAGCACGCTTCCCCTAGCGGGGAAGGAGGAGGCTCAGCTCGAGGGCAGACCGAATCGTGCCGTCGGCGAGACGCGCGTCGAAGGTGCTGTCGCTCAATGGGCGGCCCATCACTTCCAAAAGCATAGTCAGCTCTGTCCGTCCCGGCAACATGGATGATTGATCTGCCGCTATACGTTTTGAAGCTTGACACCGCTTCGATCTATGGGCACACTCAGTGTTGATGACCGTTTCGGCCCGTGCACTCGAGTTCCCGCCGTCGCTTGCGACGCCTTCGCTCGTGCTCGGCCTCGTAATTCTCACGGTTATCGGCATTCTCCCCTTCTAGGGGGAGATATCGCTCACGCGGCCACTAGACGCCGCACACGTCGACCGAAATGACAAGACCAGTGCGTCAGCAACCCTTGCGGGCCCGACGTAGGAGCGAAGGAGGTTCTCGCATGACCAAGACCGTTGCATGTCTCGCCGGGGATGGCGTTGGCCCAGAGCTGATGGCTGCCGCGACCCGCACCCTCGACCGCGTCGCGGCGTTGCACAACTTCGACCTCGACGATCGTCACCTGCCGTTCGCGGGCGAGGCCGTGACCCGGTCCGGGCACGCGCTGCCCGCCGCGACTCGTGCCGGCTACCGCGAGGCGGACGCGATCCTCGTCGCGTCGCCGCACGAGCCCGCGTTCGCCGGTGTCAAGGCCGACCTCCAGCTCGCGTGGCGGATCGTCCGCGTCCATGTCGATGCGTCGCACGATCTCGTGGTTGCGGGCCCGGTCGACGAGTGGGCCAATCGCACGGCGGTTGCGCACGCCCTGGCCTGCGCCGCATCTCGCCGCGGACGCATCGTCTGCGTCGGGGACTCGCCGGCCTGGCGGGAAGCCGTCACCACCGAGAGCGCGGGCTGGAACGGGCTCGAGATCGAGCAGTTGACCCTCGGCGAGACTCTCATCCGCCTGCGCGAGCAGCCGGCGTCCCTCGATGTCGTCGTCACCGAGACTCACCTGATCGATGCGATCGTCGACTCGGCCGCTGCGTTCGCGGGCTCGCACGCATCGATCGCTCAGGCGTGGCTGCCCGACGAAGGCCCAGGCGTGTTCGCGCCCGGCCGGACAGCTCCGGACGACGTCGCAGGCTTCGGCGTCGTCGATCCGATGGGGATGCTGCTCGCGACGTCGCTGATGCTCGCCGAGGGACTGAAGCGCCGCTCGGCATCGCGGACGCTCGAGCGGGCTGTCGGTAACGCACATCGCGCGAAGAAGGGCGAGCACACCCGCGAGTTCACCGACGCGGTGATCGCGCTGCTGCCCGAGGCGCGCACCGACGTGGAGCACTTCGACGAGGTGTGGCGTTGAGGAAAGCGAACCGAATGCTCGGCTCGGATGCGGTGCTTCGTTCACTCGAGCTCGAAGGGGTGGACGTCGCCTTCGGCATTCCCGGCGGGGCGATTCTTCCCACCTACGACGCGATCGCACGCGGCACGACGGTCCGCCACGTGCTCGCGCGGCATGAGCAAGGCGCGGGCCACATGGCGGAGGGTTACGCGCGCGCCTCGGGCCGCGTGGGCGTCGCGATCGCGACCTCCGGCCCGGGCGCGACGAACCTCGTGACACCGATCGCGGACGCGTGGATGGACTCGACGCCGCTCGTCGCGATCACAGGGCAGGTGCGTTCGAACCTGATTGGCACCGATGCGTTCCAGGAGATCGACGCCACTGGGATCACGATGCCGATCGTCAAGCACTCGTGGCTCGTCCAGGACGTCGAGGAGCTGCCGGGCGTGATGAAGGCAGCGTTCCACGTCGCGCGCACGGGCCGGCAGGGCCCGGTCCTCGTCGACATCGCGCGCGACGTGCAGGAAGCAGAATTCGATTTCGAGTACCCCGACGATGTTGATCTGCCCGGGTGGAAGCCGCCGCACAAGGTGCACCCCAGGCAGCTTCGGGAAGCAGCGAAAGCGATCGCCGTGGCGCAGCGGCCGATCGTCTACGCGGGCGGTGGCGTGTTGAACGCCGACGCTTGCGCCGAGTTGCTCGAGCTGGTCGACTCGGCGCAGCTTCCCGCAGTCGTGACGTTGATGGGCAAGGGCTGTCTCCCCGACTCCCATCCGTTGAACTACGGCGCGCCCGGCATGCACGGGTCGAAGTTCGCCAACTGGGCGCTGAACAAGGCCGACCTCGTGATCGCGATCGGCTCCCGCTTCGACGACCGGGTGACCGGCAAGGTCTCCGCGTTCGCGCCGGGTGCGAAGGTGATCCACTTCGACATCGACGCGGCTGAGGTGGGGAAGATCCGTCACGCGGAGATCCCCGTCGTCGGGCCGCTGAAGCTCGCGCTGGCGCAGCTGACCGCCGAGGTGAGCGCCGTCGCCGCAGAGGGTGCTCCCGACCGCGGGCCCTGGCTGCGTCAGCTCGAGGATTGGCGTGAGCGATTCCCGTTTCGCTACGCGAAGGCCGAAGGGGTGCTCAAGCCACAGACAGCCGTCGAGCTGCTCCGCGACCTCGCGGCGAACCGCGAGGAGGATGTGATCTGGACGACCGGTGTCGGCCAGCATCAGATGTGGGCGATGCAGTACCTCCAGTGCGACAAGCCCCGCTCGTTCATCACCTCGGGCGGCCTCGGGACGATGGGGTACGGCCTGCCGGCGGCGATCGGAGCGAAGGCTGCTCGGCCCGACGCCACGGTGGTCTGCATCGACGGTGACGGCTGCTTCCAGATGACGTGTCAGGAGCTTGCGACCGCCGCACTCGAGCGCTTGCCGATCGTGACGGTGATCCTGAACAATGGGTGGCTCGGGATGGTGCGCCAGTGGCAAGAGATGTTCTACGACGAGCGGTTCTCGCAGACCCATCTGACCCAGGTCGCACCGGACTACGCAAAGCTCGCCGAGGCCTACGGGTGCGCAGGCTTCACGGTCGAGAGCGAGGATCAGCTCGAGGACGCGCTCTCAGCTGCGATGTCCGCAGGCCGGAGCGCAGTCGTCGACGTGCGCTGCGACGCCGAGGAGAAGGTATTTCCGATGGTGCCGTCAGGCGCCGCTGCCGTCGACACGATCGAGGCGCCTGGCGGCGAGGTGATGTCCGCGTGAGTTCGCACACCATCAGCGTCAGGCTCGAGAACTCACCAGGGGCGCTCGCGCGGGTCTCGCAGCTCTTCTCGCGGCGCGGCTACAACATCCAGAGCCTCGCGGTCGGCCCGACCGAGCGCCCCGACATCTCGCGGCTGACGCTGCGGGTCGACTGCAGCGAGAACTCGCTCGAGCAGATCGAGAAGCAGATGCACAAGCTCGTGAACGTGCTCCGCGTCACCGAGCTCGCCCCCGACGAGGCAGTCGAGCGTGAGCTCGCGCTCGTCACCGTCAACGTTGCAAGCGAGCGGCGCGCCGAGCTCGTTGCGCTCAGTCAGGTCGCGGGCGCGCAGGTTGCCGACATCGGCCGCGACGCCATCACCTTCGAGTTCGTCGGACGCCCCGAGCAGGTGGAGGCGTTCGAGGAGCTCGTTCGCCCGTACGGCGTACGTGAGCTCGTTCGCACCGGGCGTGTCGGCCTTCGTCGGCCGAGCGCGTCGCGCCCCACTCAATCCTCCGTCACGTGAACTGAAAGGACAGCTATGGCCGAGATCATCAAAGAGGGCAACGTCGACCTGCTCAGCGGCAAGGTCGCGGTGCTCGGGTACGGCAGCCAGGGGCACGCGCATGCGCTCAACCTGCACGAGTCGGGTGTCGAGGTCGTCGTCGGGCTCCGGGGCGGCAGCGCGTCGGCCGCGGCCGCGGAGGAGGCGGGACTGACCGTCGCGTCGTTCGCCGACGCCGTGCGCGGCGCGCAGCTCGTTGCGTTCCTCGTGCCGGACGGCGCTCAGCCCGCGCTCTACGAGGACGAGGTCCTCCCGAACCTCGAGCCAGGCGCAGCGCTGCTCTTCGCTCACGGTTTCAACGTTCACTACGACCGCATTGCCCCTCCTGCAGGCCACGACGTGATCATGGTCGCGCCGAAAGGCCCGGGTCATGTCGTTCGGCGCCTCTACACGGAGGGCTAC
>JACDGR010000196.1 GCA_013821525.1 Actinomycetota bacterium | reverse complement strand
GCCTACGACGAGTGGTGGTCGGCGAAGGAAAACGACTTCACGCGGTTCTGGCCGGAGCACGCCGACATCCCGGCCACGATGACGACGGGATGGTATGACGCCTTCCCTCACGCGGGAAGCGATTACTTCGCGGCGATGGCCGCGAAGAACTCGGCTCCGCAACGGCTGATCGTGGGGCCCTGGAGCCACGTCGGGATGCGCGGCGACGCGACCTTCACGCTCGACGTCGACTTCGGGGCCGACTCGCGGTGGGGGCCTAAACGCTACTTCGACGAGCAGTTGCGCTTCTTCGACGCCTGCCTCAAGGACGGGCGTCCACTCGACGACGCACCGGTGCACATCTTCGTGATGGGCGGCGGCAGCGGCCGAAAGACCGAGCAGGGGAAGCTCGACCACGGCGGAGAGTGGCGCGAGGAGCAGGAATGGCCGCTCGCACGCGCGCGCGAGATGACCCTGTGGCTCGCGGACGACACCCTCACCGAGGACGCGGCCGCGGCCCGGTCGGGTGATCTACGTCGCTTCACCTACGACCCGGAAGACCCCGTGCCCACGATCGGCGGCAACTTTTGCGCCGTCGGCGAGTTCCCGGCCGCCGGCGAAGGGATGGAGCCCATGTGGATGCGCCTCTTGAACCCCGCCCTTCTCTTGCGGAACATCATGACGCCGGGGCCTGCCGACCAGAAGGAGTCGGCCGAGTACTTCACCGCGCGTGAGCCGTACAGGCGCCTGTCGGAGCGAGACGACGTGCTCGTCTACCAGACCGAGCCGCTCACCGAGGCCCTCGAAGTGACCGGGTCTAGCGTCGTCCATCTGCACGTCTCCTCCTCGGCGCTCGACACCGACTTCACCGCCAAGCTGATCGATGTCTACCCGCCGAACGAGGACTACCCCGAGGGCTACGAGATGTTGATCAACGACTCGCTCATCCGCTGCCGTTACCGCGAAGGATTCGAGCAGGAGGTGCTGATGACGCCTGGGGAGCAGGTTGAGGTGACGATTCACCTCCCACCCACGTCGAACCTCTTTGCGGTCGGACATCGACTCCGTCTCGACGTGTCGTCGTCCAATTTCCCGCGCCTCGAACGCAACTCGAACACCGGCGAGCCAATCGGCCGTCACACGCAACACCTCGTTGCCGAGAACACCGTCCACGGCGGCCGGGTCGTCCTTCCGACGATCCCTCGGTGAGTGTGTCCGCAGAGCGGGTCCGGGACCTCGCGTTCGAGCTCGTCGGGGTTCGGAGCCCGACGGGCGACACGGCAAGGGTTGCGCGACTCTACGCGCGGCGCCTCACCGAGATCGGAATGGATGTGATGGTGTTGGACGACCACTTCCCGGCGACGCCGACCGTGATCGGGCGTCTGCGTGGCGGCGAGCGAGGACCAACCGTCGTCTTGAACGGGCACCTCGATACGGTCGAAATCCCGCACGCCGCGCCGCACATCGACGGCGATGTTGTCTGCGGCCGTGGCTCGGCGGACATGAAAGGCGCGTTGGCCTCGGCCGCCGAAGCGGTGCGCGTGCTCGGGGAGCAGGGCGGGTTCAAGGGCGAGGTGGCCATCGTTGCGACCGGCTTGCATGAGGCGCCGGACGGCCGCGGCGAGGATCTGACACACCTGCTCGGCGAGCAGGGCTTCACCGCGGACTACGCGATCGTGTGCGAGCTCGCTGCACACGAGGCGATCGTTGCCCATCTCGGGTCGGCAACCTTCGAGATCACGATCTCACGGCCCGGCATGCCGATGCACGAGCTCGAGGCGCCTCGCGGCACGCCACACCCGCTGCTCGCCGCGGGCCAGGTGATCAACGCGATCGCACGACGCACCGCGGAGCTCGCCGAGACCGAGCATCCGTTCGTCGGTGCCGAGACCTTCTTCATCGGCGAAGTCCACGGCGGCGACTTTTACAACCGCCACCCGACGACATGCCGGCTCGTCGGCACGCGGCGCTGGGCGCCGACCAACTCACTTGCCGCGGTCGAGACCGAGTTGCGCGAGTTGCTCGCCGAGATCGCGAAGGTGACGCTCTGCGAGATTGCGCTGGATCTGCGTCTCGTGCGTGGCGCCTACGAGATTGACCCAAGTCATCCGCTGCTCCTCGCGTTGCAGGACTCGTACCGCGAGGTGACGGGGCGCGAGCTCGCGCAGGGCGGGCTGAAGACGGTCGCGGACGGCGCGATCTTCGCGGCCGCGGGGATCCCCAGCGTCTACCACGGCCCGAAAGGATGCGGCGCGCACGCCGACGAGGAACAGATGCCGGTTGCGGAGCTCGTGCGCGCGGCGGAGGTGTACGTCACGCTGCTCAACCGGTTGCTCTCGTGAGCCGCGAGCTGATGCCGTCACGCGCGCTCGGCGAGCGCTGGCCGAACCTGATCCCGGTCGGCGGCCATCCTTCGGTCGACATGCCACAGCATGTCGTCGAGGCCGCGGCGCGCGCGGCGGAGCGGGCGCCATACGCGCCAACGCTTGGGCTGCCGGCGCTGCGCGAGGCGATTGCAGAGCAGATGACAGCCGAGCTCGGCCACGCGGTCGACCCAGAGAGAAACGTCCTCGTGACGCTCGGCGGCATGCAAGGGCTCTACCTCGCCGCGCGCGCGTTCGGCGCCCGCGCGGTGAGTCACGCACCGTCCTTCTTCTTCCCACAGCTCATTCGGGCGGCGAGCGGCACCTGCATCGCGACGGGCGGCGGCGAGAGTGCACCCGACTGGCAGGCATTCGAGAGCGCACTCTCGCCGGAAACGACGCTCGCGATCGTCAACACACCGGTGAACCCGACGGGCTACGTCTTCCGCCCAGCAGATCTCGATGCGCTGGCACACACGATGACCCGCACCGACGCGCTGCTGCTCTCCGACGAGGCGTACTTCGGGCTTGTCTATGACGGGCTCGAGCACCTGTCTCCGGCCTCACATCCGGAGCTCGCCGAACGGACGCTCGTGCTCCGCAGCTGCTCGAAGACCCACGGCATGGCGGCGTGGCGCGTCGGCTACGCGGTCGGGCCGTCGGCTGCGATCGCGGTGATGGCACAGGAGCTGCAGTGGCAGGCGCTCGCGATCGATGGCGTCGCACAGGCGGCGGCGCACGCAGCGCTCACCGGGCCGCAGGGTTGGATCGCCGAGGCGATCGGGGAGCTTGGCGCTGCGCGGGCGCCCGCAATCGCAGCGGCAAACGCAGCCGGGCTCGCGTGCACGATCCCGGAGGCGTGTGCGTTCGCGTGGGTGACCTGCGAGGGCGACGAAGACGCGGCGAGCGACCAGCTCGCGCGCGAGTTCGGGATCCCCGCTGTCGCGGGGCGACACTTCGGCGCGCGCACGCCGCACCTGCGCATCCCGATCGGCGGGCGGCGCGAGGCACGTACACGGCTGTTGGAGGCACTCGCGCGCTTCGGGAGGCGGGCTCGCTAGCGTCGAAGAACGCCGCCCGGACGCGCGCCTGTCACGCGCCCGTCCCGGACGACTGCCTCGCCGGCGACCCAGACCCCGCGCACGCCCTCCGGGCTCCGCTTCGGGTCGGCGTAGGTCGCGTCGTCGACGTAGCGGTCAGGGTCGAGCAGCACGAAGTCGGCGCGCAGGCCGACCTCGATGCGGCCTCGATCGGCGAGGCCGAGGCGGTCGGCCGCGCGGGCGGTGAGCCGGGCGACACCTTCCTCAACCGGCAGGAGGCCTTCGCGCAGGACGAACCGGCCCAGAAACCGTGGCGCTGTTCCGTAGAGGCGCGGGTGCGGGTGCGCGCCGAAGATCCCGTCGGACCCGACGAGCTGATGCGGGTCGCGCGCGACGAGCCGCACCGAGGCGTCGCTCGCGTAGTGGAGGATCATCGCCGCCGCGAGGTCGCTCTCAAGCAGCAGGTCGAGCACGGTCTCGACCGCGTCGCCGCCGCGATCCGCAATCGAGCTACCGTCGACATCGATGCGCTCTGGCCCAAGGGTGCCGAGCTGGTTCTCCCAACCGGGCAGACCTACGGCAACATCGGCGGCGATGCGCGCACGCGTCTCGGGCTGGGCGATCCGCGCCAGCGTCGCCGCCGCGCCTCCCTCTTGCGCCCACCCCGGGAGCAGCGAGGCGAGCAAGGTCGAGCCGGCGCCGTACGGGTACTGGTCGAAGGTCGCACCCGACTCGTCGACGTATGCGAGCAGCGGCTCGATGAGCGTCTCGTCGGCAAGGCACTTGAGATGTGAGAGGTGGAGCGGCGCGCCCGACCGGCGTGAGACCTCCACCATCTCCTTCACCGCGTCGAGCACTCCCGCCCCCTCGTTGCGTACGTGCGGCACGAGCGGCGCGCCAAACTCGGCCGCCACCTCCGCAAGCGCGACGAGCTCCTCTGTGCCGGCGAACGCACCGGGGAAGTAGACGAGCCCGAAGGAGAGCATCCGCGCGCCGGCCTCGAAGCCAAGCCTCACCTCCGCGCGCATCGCCTCGAGCTGCGGCGCCGTCGGCGAGACGTTTCCCGAACCGAGCACGAAGTCGCGAACCGCCCCATGCGCCGCCGACGGCACGAGCGTGAGAGCGGGCCGCGTTGCGGCGAGCGCGTCGAGGTACTCCGCGAAGCTCGTCCAGCCCCAGTGCGCGGGGCCGCCTCCTTCGAGCGCGCGTAGGTAGGCCTGCCGCGCCGACCGGTCGGCTACCGGTGCCGGCGCGAGCCCGTCCGGACAGATCACCTCGGTCGTGAAGCCCTGCAAGATCTTGGGAGTCAGCAACGGGTCTTCGAACGACGCAAGGGCGGAGTGCGCGTGCAGGTCGATGAAGCCGGGACACAGCAGGCAGCCGGTGCCGTCCACCACCTGGCAGTCGCTGCGGGGCAGGTTCGCGCCGATCGCGACGATGCTCCTACCCACGACCGCGACGTCGGCCTCGTACGGCAATCCCTCCCCCGGATACACGCGGGCACCGTGAACGACGAGCATCAGACCGTGGCCGAGAGGCCGCCGTCGACGATGAGCATCTGCCCGTTCACGTAGTCGGACGCCGCCGAGGCAAGGAACACGACCGCGCCGCCAAGGTCGCCGGCCTCGCCCCAGCGGCCGGCGGGCACGCGCGCGCGCACCCAACCGTCGAATTGGGCGTCCTGCTGCAGCGGCATCGTCAGGTCAGTGCGGAAGTAGCCGGGGGCGATGCCGTTCGCCTGGATGCCACGCGCGCCCCACTCGGCGCACATCGAGCGAGTCAGCATCTTGATCCCGCCCTTCGCCGCCGCGTACGCAGCAACGCCCGGGCGGGCGAGCTCGCTCATGATCGAACCGACGTTGACGATCTTTCCTTGCTCGCGGGCGAGCATCCCTGGGACGACCGCACGCGCGACGAGAAAGGCGCTCGTCAGGTTGACATCGAGCACGCGCTGCCAGTCGACGAGCGCCATGGCGTCGAGCGGCCCGCGGATGGTAATCCCGGCGTTGTTGACGAGCACGTCGACCCGGCCGAGCCGCTCGATGCCTGCTGTAACCGCCTGCTCGTCAGCGACGTCGAACGACGCTGCAACCGCGCCGTCGATCGAGGCGGCGACGAGCTCTGTCGCCGCCGCGTCGCGGCCGTTGATCGCCACGCGGGCACCGGCACCGGCGAGCGCGCGCGCCAGCTCTAGTCCGAGCCCGCGCGTCGAGCCCGTCACGAGAGCCGTGCGGCCGTCGAGGTCGAACGGCGTCACGCAGGAACGACGGGCAGCACGACGCGCGAGGGATAGCGGTTCGTGTGCAAGACGCTCTGGCGCGCCGCCCGCATGCGCGTGCCGGTGCCGACGTCCTCACCCGTGTTCAGGTTGCGCGAGAAACGCGGGAAGCTCGAGCTCGTGACGTCGAGCCGGATGCGGTGCCCGGCGAGGAACGTCGTGGCCGTCGGGTACACGCGGATGCGGTACTCGGCGACCTCACCGGGCTCGAGGAGCTCGGTCGAGTCGCCCTCGTGCGAGTTGCGGTATCGGGCGCGGAGGATGCCCTCGGTGACGAAGATCGAGCGTCCGTCGGGGTGTACGTCGCACAGGCGAACGAGAAAGTCGGTGTCCTTCGCGTCTGACGCTGCGTAGAGCACCATCTCGACCGGGCCGATCACCTCGACATCCTGCGCGAGCACGTCACTCGTGTAGGTGAGCACGTCAGCGCGCGCCTCGAGCACCCGCTGGTCGATCGGCCCGGGACGCACGGGAGTCTGGGCGCCCTGCGTCATCGTCAGCACCGAACTGACGCCGCCGACCGTCGGCACCGGGTCTGCGGGGTCGTACACGTAGGTGTCAACTGCCTCGCCGGTGCCCGGCTCCACCCGGTCGAGCCTCTCCCCGGAGCGGAGGTACCAGGGCTCGAATTCGGTACCGGGCAGCGGCCACTCGCGCTCGGCGCGCCACCGGTTCGAGCCGAGCACGAACAGCTCGAGCGGCGGCCTCTCGTCCCAGCCGTTCGACTCGTCCTTGAGATGACGGTTGTAGAAGGCAAGCTCGTGGTCGCGAATCACGGTCAGCCCGGCGCGGAGGTCGACATCACCGCGGAAGTTCTCGACCTCCTCCTCGTGAGACCACGGCCCCATCAGCACGCGGTTCGGGACGCGGTCTCCGATCGCGGCAAACGAC
>JACDGR010000195.1 GCA_013821525.1 Actinomycetota bacterium | reverse complement strand
CGCGCGTTCCGCGCGGTTGCATGGGCTCGCTCGGTTCGCCACGCCGACCGGGTGATCGTGATCAGCGAGTTCGTGCGCGATCGCGCCGTCGAGCAGCTCGGGCTCGACCCGGAGCGCATCCGCGTCGTCTATCTCGGTGTCGACCACGAGCGCCTACGTCCTGGAACATCGCCACGCGAGGAGTTCCTGCTCTATCCGGCGCGATCCTGGCCGCACAAGAACCATGCACGGCTGTTCGCTGCCTTCGCTCTGCTGCGCGAGTCTCAACCTGACCTGCGACTGGTGCTCACCGGCGGCGGCACGTTCCCGACCCTTCCGGACGGCGTCGAGTCACGCGGGCATCTGCCGGTCGCGGAGGTCGACGATCTGATGCGTCGGGCAGCCGTGCTGGTCTTCCCATCGCTCTACGAAGGATTCGGCCTGCCGCCGATCGAGGCGATGGCGTGCGGCTGTCCGGTCGCCTGCTCCTCGACCGGGTCGCTACCCGAGGTGACGGGCGGCGCGGCGCGGCTCTTCGATCCCGAAGACCCGGCTGCGATCGCGGCCGGGATCGAAGACGTCCTGCGCGCGCCGGAGGAGTGGTCGCGTCTGGGGCTCGAGCGCGCCGCGAGCTTCTCGTGGGACCGCACCGCGCGTGAGCACGATGCGGTCTATGCCGAGCTTGCCGGCTGAGGCGACGCGGCGAGCGCTTCGAGCTCCGCGTCGACGAGCAATTGGACGAGGCGCTCGAAGGTGAGATCAGGGTGCCAGCCGAGCCGCTCGCGCGCCGCAGCGGGGTTGCCGATCAGGTCGTGCAGCTCCGCACTGCCGCGCTTCAGCGACTCGTCGACGCGCACGTGCTCCTGCCAGTCGAGCCCGGCGTACCCGAATGCGAGCGCGACGAGATCTCCCACCGAGTGAGCTTGACCGCTGGCGATCACGTAGTCCCCGGGCTCGTCCTGCTGCAGCATCAGCCACTGCCCGCGGACGTAGTCGGCGGCGTAGCCCCAGTCGCGCCGTGCAGACAGATCACCGAGAAGAAGCTCCTGCTGCAGCCCCAGCTTGATCGCGGCGGCGGCGGCGGTGATCTTGCGCGGCACGAACTCGACGGACTGCCTGGGCGAGGTGTGGTTGTAGAGAATCCCGCACGAGGCGTGCATGCCGTAGCGCCGCCGGTAGCTACGCGTGATGAAGTGGGCGTACACCTTGGCGACGCCGTACGGCGTCAGCGGATTCAGCGGTGTGGTCTCGTGCTGCGGCGACTCAAGCGGCTCTCCGAAGATCTCCGACGACGACGCTTGGTAGAAGCGCATGCCCGCATCGACGTGACGGATTGCCTCGAGGAGCGACGTGGCGCCGACGGCTGCCAGCTCGGCGGTCAGGACGGGCTCCTCCCACGACTTGGGCACGAACGAGACGGACGCCAGGTTGTAGACCTCGTGCGGCCTGCTCCGCTCGAGCGCCGCGATCAGAGCCGGATGATCGTTGAGATCAGCCTCGATCAGCTCGATACGACCTGCGATTGCCGCCAGGTTCGTATAGTCCGCGGCCGAGCGGCGCACGACGCCGTAGACCTCGTAGCCCTCGTCGAGCAGGAGCTCTGCGAGCAGCGAGCCGTCCTGTCCTCCGATCCCCGTGACCAACGCGCGGCGCGACACGGCTCGATCATAGGTGCGCCTCATCGAGGGCCGCTGCGGCCCGCTCGTGCCGCCCGCCAACCTTCGATCACGGCGCGGCCGGCGGCACGCCGCGCCGGATGCGCGAGCGACTGCAGCAGATGCGCGCCGACGACCACCCCGCGCCGCAGCGCAGTCAGGCCGGGCGGCAGCGGCGCATGACGCTCGCTGACGAGGATCGTGTTGCGCGCCGAGTAGAAGAGGTTCGTCGTCGAGGCCGTACCCCCACTCGCGGTCGAGCCTTTGTGGCGTACGCGCGCATCGGGCACGAAGACGATCGCGAATCCCGCCCTGCGAACGCGCAAAGACAGCTCGACATCCTCGACGTACATGAACAACGTTTCGTCGAGGAAGCCCACAGCGTCGAGCGCAGCACGTGAGATGACGAGCGCCGCGCCGTCGGCGCGCCCCACGTCGCGAAAGGCGAAGCTCGAATCGCGGTCGAGCAGGCCGTGACCGTCGACGCGACCCGAGTATCCGAGCCGCGCGTTGAACGACGCGCCCGCGTACTGCAGGGTCACACCGTCCTCGAGCAGGATCTTGCAGGCGAGGATCCCCGCATCCGGCCGTTCGGTCGCGGCCCGCTCGAGCGCTTCCCGCAGCCCCGGCTCCGAGACTGCATCGTTGTTCAGCAGGAGCACCCAGTCGGCGCCGCGTGCGAGTGCAGCGCGGAGGCCGGCGTTGTTGCCACCCGCAAACCCGAGGTTGACACCCGTGCGGATCAGCTCGACGTCGGGTAGTTCCTGTTCGACACGCGCATCAGACCCATCGGTCGAGCCATTGTCGACGCAAATCGTGTCGACGCCGGCAAGAGATGCCAGCGCAGCAAGAGTGTCGTCGCCCCCGTTCCAGTTGAGGACGACGGCGACGAGTTCCATCAACCGCGACGAACGAAATGTGCGATCGAACCGGCGCCCGGCCGGCGCTCCCAGTCACCGGACTGCTCGACCTCGTCGGCCGTGCGCGTGACGCCGGGATAGGTGTTTCCGTAGCCACCTGCATCGACGGCATCGTGGAACAGGAGATGGCCGCCGGGACGGACGAAGGTGCTCCAACGGTCGTAGTCGGCACGCGAGCCCTCGTACGAGTGATCGCCGTCGATGAACAGCAGCTCGAGCTCCTCTGACGGCGGCTCGACCTTGCGCGAGTCGGCGACGATCAGATGCACCTTGTGGTCGAGGCCGTACCGCTTCAGTGCGTCGGCCAGCTCGGAATCGAGCTCGGCTCCGGGCATGTCTGGTCGGAGAGCGACGTGGAGATCGTAGGACCAGAGCTCCATTCCTTCGGGCAAGGCCGAGGCGAAGGTGATCGTGCTCCCGCCCTTGAACCTGCCGATCTCGACGAACGGCCCAGCCTTCGCGTCCCGCGCAAGGCGGTAGAGCAGCGCCCCCTCGTCGATCTGCAATGAGGCGACACCGTGGTTCAGCTGGTTCGAGGAGAAGAGAAAGGCGAGGTCTTCGAATCCGCGCACGTCGCTGGGCCAGCGTTCGACGTTACGAAACCGCATCGTCGAGGGGTCGCGGAGCACCGAGGCGTGGATCAGGTTTTTGCCGACCCCGGTCCGGCCGAGCCTGCGAACGATCTCCTTGACGCGGGCACTCACGGCGCCGAACGCTACTGCAACGCCCGCACGTACGCCCATGCTTCCCGGAGGCCCCGCGGCCGCCACGCCGCCAGCACCGCGGCGTAGAGCACGAGGCCGACGGCTGCTGCGAGCACCGGGCCAAGCACGAGGCGCGGGAGGCCGAACGCAGCGAGCGCAGTTCCCGCGAGCACGGCGGTCGCAAGACCGATCCCGCGGGCAGCGGCGCCGGTCGCCCCGAGCGAGGTGAGCAGCACGAGCAGCACGAGAGCCGTGGTGACACCGAGCCCGACCGCAACGCCGGCCAGCCCGAAGGCAGCGCGCGCAGACCACTCGATCAGCACTTGCGCGAGGATCGCGGCCCCGCCGAGCAGCGGCAACCAGCGCGCCCGGCCGCGAACGAAGACGAGCGGGTAGGTGACCGTGACGGCGACGGAGACGACAGTCCACGGTGCGAGATAGACGACGAGGCGGCCGAGTTCCGCACCCGTGCCTCCCTCGTAGCTCGTCCCGAGAACGCGGCGTGCGACCGTCTCGCCCGCGAGTGCGAACACACCGGCCGCAGCCGCGACAACCGCAAGCGAGAGCCAAGAGACCGCGACGACGTGACGCGTTACGCGCTCCGGCGAAGCGCCCTCGCGCGCGAACGGGACCGTGACGACGAGGGCGATCGACGTCGCCGTGACCGCGACGAGGAACGCGGAGATCAGGTACGCGTAGGAGAACGTCGTTCCCCGTCCGGCACCGAGCCCGGAGGCGAAGCGCAGTCCGACGACGTAGAGCACCTGCAGCGCCACCGGCAGAGCGACGCCTTCTCCGAGCTCGGCCAACCGGCTCCAGCCTGCCGCGCGCGGCAGCCCCGCACCGCCGCTCACCGCCAGCGCGGCGAGCGGGATCGCAAGCGTCAGGGCGCCGTTGAGTGCGAGCCCCCAGCCCAGTGCGACCACACCGTGATCGATCAGGAGCAGCGTCAGGCCGACGCCCGCCACCGATCCGAACGCGAAGCCGAATGCGGCCCAGTCGTAATCGTCGAGCGCAGCGAGTGCGCTTGCAACGAGGCCGCCGAAGATCTGCGCGACTGCCGACGGGACGATCCACGGCAAGAGCGTCGCCGCGACGTGCTGGGCGCGAGGGTCGGAGGCGAGCACCTGAGCGATCCCGTGCGGCCAGACGAGCGCCAGCAGCACGATCAGGCCGAACGGCGCCGCGAGGCCTGCGAGCCAGGCCCCGAACTCCTGAGGAAGCCGTCCGTCCGCCCGTGCGCTCACGAAGCGCGGCAGCACGAGAACACGCAGCGACCCGGCGACCAGCACGAGCGCGAGGTATGGCCCGTAGGCGGCGAAGAAGCCGTCCGTCTTAACCCCGTGCCCAAATTTGCGAGAGAGAATGACGCCCAAGATTGCCGCGGAGCCACTTACGGCGAGCGTCGACAACCCGGTCAGCAGGCCGCTACGAACCGCACCCCGACCCCGTGAATGACTACTCTCCATCCGTGCTCGGCGACGATACAGCCACGTGGTCCGAGGGTGAGCTCGACGCGCTGAAGGCCGAGCTCGGCGAGCTGTACGCCGGCCGCACGTGTCTCGTCACCGGCGCTGATGGGTTCATGGGCTCGCATCTGACCGAGGCTCTCGTCCATTGTGATGCGAACGTGATCGCGTTCGTGCGCGCGACGTCGTCGGGGGCGCTGAACAACATCGGGCATCTCCGCTCGAGGCTGCGGGTCGTCTTCGCAGACCTGACGGACAAGACGTCGATCGACTATCTCCTCCGTGACCACCTCGTCACCGCTCCCGACAAGCCCTTCATCTTCCACCTCGGTGCGCAGGCGCATGTCGGCGAGTCCTGGCACCGGCCATACGAGACCGTGATGGCCAACACGATCGGGACACTGAACCTCCTGCAGTCGGTCGTCGACCATGGAGTCGAGCTCGAGAAGTTCGACACGGCCGGCACCTCGGAGGAGTACGGCAACGTCAACGAATCCGTCTCCCACCACCACGATTTCGACGACCTCGGCGGCCTGATCCTGCACGAGCGCTCGCCGATCAACCCGAAGTCGATCTATGCCACCGCGAAGGTCGCCGCCGACTTCCTGACGATGAACTACCACGACGCGTACGGCCTGCCCGGTGTCGTCACCCGGATGTTCAACAACTACGGGCCACGTCAGAACCCGCGCTATGTCACAGGCACGATCATCACCCAGGCCCTGACGCGCCCCGAGGTGGAGCTTGGCGCGCTCGAGCCGCTGCGCGACTTCTGCTTCACGACCGATGGCGTCCGCGGCCACATGACGGTGGCGGCCCACGGCGTGCCGGGCGACGTGTACGTCTACGGCCAGGGCGAGAACATCTCGATGGCCGACTGGACCGACCTGATCCTGCGCACCGGCGTCGAGCACGGCCTCTGGCCCGACGACCGTCACGTCGTCACCAGCGAGAAGCGCCTGCGACCGGGCGCGACCGACGTGATGGCGCTGCGCGTCGGCTACGACAAGCTACGCAACGAGACCGGCTGGGAGCCGAAGATCTCGTGGGAGGAGGGCGTCCTGCGTACGATTCAGTGGTACGCCGCGAATCGCGAGCGTTGGATCGGCCGGGTCGACTGGCAGACGTCGGAGCGGGTCAAGGGTTGAGTCGCGCCCTCGTCACGGGGGGCGGGGGCTTTCTGGGCTCGCACCTCGTCGAGCGCCTGCGCGCCGAGGGCCATGAGGTCATCGTGGCGCGCCGGCGCGATTACGATCTGACGCGCTCTGAGGACACCGATCGCCTCTTCTCAGAGACGCAGCCGGAGCTGGTGTTCCACCTGGCAGCCGAGGTCGGCGGCATCGGCGCGAATCGAGACAACCCCGGTCGATACTGGTACGCAAATCTGATGATGGGCGCTCACGTGCTCGAGGCTTCGCGGATTCACGGCGTGGCCAAGCTCGTGATCGCCGGCACCGTGTGCGCGTATCCCAAGTTCACGCCCGTGCCCTTCGAAGAGAGCAACCTTTGGAACGGCTACCCGGAAGAGACGAATGCGCCGTACGGCGTTGCGAAGAAGGCCGTGCTTGTCGGCGCCCAGGCCTACCGCGAGCAATATGGGACGGACGCCATCTTCCTGCTGCCGGCGAATCTCTACGGCCCACGCGACAACTTTGATCTCACCTCCTCGCACGTCATCCCGGCCCTGATCCGCAAGATGAACCGCGCGCGTGGCGAGGTCGTACTGTGGGGCGACGGAACACCGACGCGCGAATTCCTCTACGTCGACGACTGCGCGGAAGGTCTGGTGCTCGCCGCCAAACGCTACGACGGCGCCGACCCTGTCAAC
>JACDGR010000194.1 GCA_013821525.1 Actinomycetota bacterium | reverse complement strand
TTCACGAGCACGAGCGCCAGCCAGCCTGGTTGCGCGAGCCCGAGCGCGGGCGGCAGCGCCGCCTGCACCGAGATGAACGAGACGTCACAGGTCACGAGCTGGGGTGCGAACGGCAGCTCGGTGATCGAGCGCGCGTTGACACGCTCGAGCACGATCACACGCTCGTCGCGGCGAATCTTGTCGTGCAGCTGCCCGTAGCCGACATCGAGCGCGATCACGCGCGCCGCACCGCGCTGCAGAAGCACGTCGGAGAAGCCGCCGGTCGAGGCACCGACGTCGAGGCAGTCGAGTCCGGCGACGTCGATCTCGAATACGTCGAGGGCATGGGCGAGCTTGTGACCGGCGCGCGAAACGTACGGGGGCCGTGCTTCGACCTCCAGGCTGGCGCTCTCGTCGACCTGCTCGCCGGGCTTCGAGTGGCCGGGCACGAGGCCGGCCATCACGAGCGCCTGTGCCTGTGCGCGCGAGTCGGCGAGGCCACGCGCGACGAGCAGGACGTCAAGCCGCTGCTTGGGCACGCGGCACGCTCGGCTCGCTCAGGACGGTAAAGATGAAGTTCGCGCTGGCGACGGTCGCGAGTGCGGCCACCATCGCATAGGCGACGTGCAAACCTGCATGCACGAACAGCGGGCCGGCGATCACGTAGGCAAGCGGGCCCGCGACGCCGTTGATCGTGATGACCGACTGCAGCACCTTGCCGCGCAGCGCCACCGGAACGCGCGTCTGCAAGAGCGTGATGTACGGCGCGTTGATAATCGGCAGCGAGCAGCCGACGATTGCGAGCGCGGGCGCGACGAGCCAGATCGGCACGTGCGGCACGAGCAGCCACAGCGGCAGCGCAGTCGCGATCAGCCCGATCGACTCGAGGCGAAGCGGCGGGAACTTCGCGACGAGCCTGAATGCGGCGAGCGAGCCGACCACCTGGCCGCCGCCGATCGCCGAGAGCAGCAGGCCAGCGATCCGAGGATTGTGGTTGTAAGACTCGTACGCGAGCACGGAGAAGGAAGCGACGAGCACCGGGAAGAGGAAGCCGAACGTGAGGCTCGTCAACGAGACACGCCCGACGAGGCGGTCGCCGCGGAGATAGCGGAAGCCGGCGAGCACTCCGCCCGACTCGGCCGGATCGTGGGCGACTCGCTCGACATGGACGAACGCGCCGACGAGCACGAAGGCGACGAAGAACGAGGCCGCGTCGATCCACATCACGTTCGCGGCGCCGACGAACGCGATCAGGATCCCCGCGAGCGCAGGCCCGAGCAGCTGTGTCAGGTTCGTCGCTCCCTCCAGCAGCGTGTTCGCCTGGCCGAGCGTTCGCTCGTCCTCGCCGACGACGGCGGGAAGGATCACTCTCTGGCAGCTGAAGTACGCGCACGAGAACGCGCCCTGGAGCGCCGCGATCGCGAGGATGAGCCCGAACGTGAGGCCGCCCAGCTCGTGCAGGAGGAGCACGAGCGCGATCACCGGCGCACGCACGCCGTCGGCGATCAGCATTGCTGCGCGCGGGCCGATGCGCTGCACGAGCGAGCCCGCCGCCACTCCGAGTACGACCACCGGGACGAGCTCGACCGCGAAGACGAGCGTCATCTTGGTCGGCGATCCGGTCGTGACGAGCACGAACCAGGGCAACGCGAGGTTCGCGATCTGCGAGCCGAGCCGCGAGACCAGCTCGCCGCCAAGGAGCGCGAGCACCGAACGGTCGCGAATCACGCGAGCGCCGGTTCCGCGACTGGGTCTGCGTGGATAGCCCACACGCTTGGCTGCGCGATCACGGCGGCGAAGCAGGCGATCTCGATCAGGCCGGTGCCGGTGAGGGTGGCCGTGACGCCGACGAGTGACGCGACGGGCCCTGCGACCGCCGACCCGAGCGGCATCAGCACGAACGACCCGAGCGCGTCGTAGGAGCTGACGCGGGAGCGCGCGACCTCTGGCACGTGGCGCTGGAAGACGGTGAACCAGAGGGCGAGGTGGATTGCGAGGCCGAAGCCGGCGACGATGCCGATCGTCACGAGCAGCCAGACGGGCGCGTGGAACGCCCAGCCGAACGGTTGGAGCACGAGCGGCACTGCGGCGAGGCACGAAGCGAGCAGTGGCCGCCGCGGGCGGTAGCGCAGGGCGGCGAGCCCGCCGAGGATCGTGCCGCCGGAGAACGCGCTGATCACGATCGCCCAGGTGCTTGCTCCGGAATAATCGTGCTTCGCGATCAGCGGGCCGAGCACGAAGAGCGAGGTCGAGACGCAGTTACCGATCCCGAAGAAGACGATCGTCGTCCAGATCCAGGTCTGGCGGCGAAACTCGGCCCAGCCGGCACGGAGCTCGGCGAAGAACGGCGCTGGCTCGACGTGGTCGGCGCGCGTCATCGTGACGCGGAGCATCAGGATCGCACCGACGCCAAAGGATGCGGCGTCGACGAGCAGCGCGCTGCCGGGGCTGCCCGCCGCGACGAGCACGCCGCCGAGCGCCGGCCCGAGCACGCCGAGGATCGAGCGGCTGAGTCCGAGGAGCGCGTTTGCCTGCTGCAGCCGGACGGTGCTGACGATCGCGGGGATCAATCCTTGCGACGTCGGGATGACGAAGCCGTCCGCGAGCCCGAAGACGAGCGCGAGCACGGCGAGCGACCAGACGCTCGCGTGGCCGGTGACAACGAGGATGCCCGCGACGGCCTGCACCGCTCCCTGCGCTATCGATGCGGCGACGAGCACGAGATGGCGTGGCAGGCGGTCGGCCCAGACGCCGGCGGCGACCGTGATCGCGGCGGCCGACGCCTGGCGGGCGGCGATCACGATCCCGAGCGCCGTGGGCGAGTTGGAGATCTGCAGCACGGCGAACGCGAGCGCGATCGTCGTCACGCCGTCGCCGAGCGCGGAGATCGTCGTGCTCGTGAAGACGAGCCGGAAGTTCCGCTCGGCTAACGCCCCCAACCGGCCGCGCAGTTCCATAGACAAAAGGCTACTAGCCGCCGGTACACGTTTCGTCCTCCTTCCGGCCGACAAGCGTGATCCCACCACCCCCTCCGGACATGCGTGGGCGAGACAAGTCCGGTGTCAGACACCGGGTCTAAACGCTCACGGAAGGGGGCCGAGAGTGCGAACTTTCAGCCCGCGGCCGACGATCGGGGCAGCGAGCTGGTTCCTGCGGACGGGGCTCGCCGAGACACGGCTGGCGGCAGCCTCCGCGACAGGAGGTGCGCGTGGGTGTGCCAATGGTGTGTCTCTTGCGCCGGCTGGCGGTCTGGTGGCTGCGGCGGTTGTACGGTTTGGTCAGGTGCCGTGGCGGGCCGCGGCGTAACCGGCACCCACCTGGCGGTTGGCGCGGAGGCCTACGGTTCGATCAGGGCTGCGCATCCGTCGCTGCTGTGCCGGAGCCGAAGGTCACGGGTCACCCACGCGCGTGCGGCTGCTGCTGCTGCGCAGGCCTGCTCGGAAGCGATGACCGTGCCGCCGCCGGTGTCGCGCGCCGACCTCACCCGGCCGCAGCGCAGGCCGATGGGATCGGCGCGGTTCAGACGGTGCGTGAGGCGAGGTCGCTGACGATGCCCGACAGCACGTCCGTGTCAGCGTCGATCTCGCCGAGTCGCACCTGGGCACGCTCGGCTGCTTCGTCCGCCAGGCGCCGGGCGCCGTCCGGGCCCATGTCCTCGACGTACCCATCGCCGTCGAGGATGTCGTCGACGATCTGAAAGAGCAGCCCAAGCTCCGCGGCGAACTCGCGCCAGGGCTGCTGCTCGGCCGAAGGCACCTCCGCCGCCGCGAGCGCGCACCCGATCGACGCCGAGAAGAGCGCCCCCGTCTTCAGCCGGTGCAGTTCGTCGAGCTCGCCCGTGCCCGAGATGTCGAGCCACTGGCCACCGATCATCGCGAGTGTCGCCTCGACGAGCTCGCGCGCCACCGCGCTCGTCCCGTAGCTGAGCGCTAGCCGAAACGCCTCGGCGAGCAGCGCGTCGCCAGCGAGCACCGCTCCCGCCTCACCAAACTGCGCCCACACCGACGGCGCGCCGCGACGCTCCCGGTCATCGTCGAGCGCCGGCAGATCGTCGTGCACCAGCGAGAAGGAGTGCACCAGCTCGATCGCCGCCGCGGCCGGCAGCAGATTCTCGACCGGCGCACCGATCGCATCGCCCGTCGCAAGGCACAGCACCGGACGCACACGCTTGCCACCAAGCGCGTGGCGCATCGGCTCCGCCAGCGTGCCCAGCTCCGGCGTCAAGACGAGCTCGTCGAGATAACCCTCGACGAGCGCGCGCAGCTGCTCAGGATTCCGCGGCATCCGCGCTCGGCGGCGAGACCGCTTCGGTCTCCGCAGCTCGCTTCGCGCGCTGAAGCTCCCCCTCGACCTCACGGGCGAGGTCGGCAAGCTCCTGCAGGATCTCGATCGCCTTGTCCGGATCCTGCGTCGCGTCGAGCTGGGCTCGCGCAGACTCGAGCCGAGCAAGCAGATGCTCCGCGTTGTTCAATGAATCTTCCGCCGTCATGCAGCCTCCTCGCGTTGAATGCGTCCCAAGATGCCGTTGACGAGCCTGGCCCCGTCGTCGGATGCGTAGCGCTTCGTGAACGCGACAGCCTCGTTGATCGCGACCTCCGGCGGCACCTCATCGTGCTCGAGCTCGTGCACCGCGACGCGCAACGCGCTGCGCTCGACCGTGCCGAGCCGGTCGGCCGTCCAACCCTCGGCTGCCGCCGTGATCCGCGCGTCGAGCTCCGCGGCGCGACCGGCCACCGTCTCGACGATCCCCCGCGCCCACGGATCGATCTCGCCTGCGTACTGAGAGCCGATCGTCTGGCCCGAGAGGTCCCACTGGTAGAGCAGGAAGAGCGCCTGCCGCCGAGCTTGCCGCCGCGAGATCGTCATACCTCGACCGCCCGCAGCTCCTCGAGGGTCGAGGTCGAGTACTCCCCGCTGCGAAATGGCTCGCTCGCGAGCACCTCGAGCGCCAGATCCCGCGTCGTCGGCACGCCCTCGATCACCGTCTCCTGCAGCGCCCGCTCCGCACGCGCGATCGCACTCGGGCGATCGCCGTCCCAGACGATCAGCTTCGCGATCATCGAGTCGTAGAACGGCGGAATCACCGAACCGGATTCGATGAACGTGTCGACGCGGACGCCCGGCCCCTCCGCCGGCTGGAACCGCTCGACGCGTCCCGGCGACGGACGAAAGTCGTGCTCGGGATCCTCGGCGTTCAGCCGCAGCTCGATCGCGTGACCACGCCGCGGCGCACGGCCGACGACGGAGAGGCGCTCACCCGCAGCGACGAGCAACTGCTCGCGCACGATGTCGATCCCGGTGCACAGCTCGGTGACGGGATGCTCCACCTGCAGTCGCGCATTCAGCTCGATGAAGTAAAAGCTGCCGTCCGGACCGAGCAGGAACTCGAACGTGCCGGCATTGCGGTAACCGACCGCGATGCACGCACGTTCCGCAGCGGCTTCCATCTCCTCGCGCGCCTCCGGCGTCAGCGCCGCCGACGGTGACTCCTCGATCAGCTTCTGATGCCGCCGCTGAATCGAGCATTCGCGCTCCCCGAGCGTCAGCACATTTCCGTGGTGGTCGCAGATCACCTGAATCTCCACGTGTCGTGCGGGCGAGACAGCTTTTTCGACGTAGAGGCGCGGATCGCCGAAGGCGGCCTGCGCCTCGGCGGCAGCTGCGCCGAACGCATCCTCGATGTCCTCCGCCGCAGTCACGAGCCGCATGCCTTTACCGCCTCCGCCGGCGCTCGCCTTCAGCAAGATCGGATACCCCATCTCGTCGGCGGCGCGGCGCGCCTGCGCGACGGAGGTCTCCTCCTCGGTGCCAGGAACGATCGGGACGTTTGCCGCGCGCATCGCCTGCTTCGCAGAGATCTTGTCGCCCATCGTTCCCATCACGTCCGCGGGAGGTCCGACGAAGACCAGATCGTTGTCGACGCACGCCTCGACGAACAAGGGGTTCTCGGCGAGGAATCCGTAGCCGGGATGAACCGCCTGGCAGTCGGTCGTGTTCGCAGCAGCGATCACGCTCGGTATGCGCAGGTAGCTGTCGGTCGCGGCCGGCGGCCCCACGCAGACCGCGTGGTCAGCCATGCGCACGTGCTGCGCGTCCTTATCGGCCGTCGAGTAGACGGCGACGGCCTCGACGTCGAGCTCGTGCAGCGCGCGGATCACCCGGACTGCGATCTCGCCTCGGTTCGCGACGAGGACGCGTGTGAACACCGCTAGCCCCTCGTCGTGGGACGGGTGACTTGCATCAGACAGCGTCGAGCGGACGGCCGTTGACCGGCTCGAGCTCGAAGAGAAGCTGTCCGTACTCGACCGGCTCGGCGTTGCCGACGTGAACCGCACGCACGACTCCCTCGACCTCGGCCTTCACCTCGTTCATCAGCTTCATCGCCTCGAGGATGCAGAGCGTCTGCCCCGCGGCGACCGGGTCGCCAATCTCGACGAAGGCGGCAGAGCCTGGCGCGGGCGAGCGGTAGAACGTGCCGACCATCGGGCTCTCGACGCGCACGAGTGAGTCGTCGCGCGGAGCAACCGGCGGCAGGTCAGGGTCGCCGACCGGCGTCACCGGGGGTGCGCCTGACGCATACGT
>JACDGR010000193.1 GCA_013821525.1 Actinomycetota bacterium | reverse complement strand
GCCTTCGCGTGAACCGGCGCTACCATCTCGGATATGAAGCTGATCCTTGCAGGTGTCCTCCTCGCCGTCCTCGCCGTCCTCGCCGTCCTCGTCGCCCCGGCTGGTGCGTCGACCAGTGGGCTATCTGGTCGCGTCAGCAAGTCTCCTGCCCGGCCGGTTTGCCGGGCTGAGCTTCCGTGCTCGGCCCCCGCGCGGGGCATGAAGCTCATCTTCGCGCGAGCTGGATTTTCGCGCGCAGCGGTGACCGATTCCGCCGGCGATTACCGGATCGCTCTGTCGGCCGGCAGGTACACCGTTGCGATCGCAGGTGCCCGGTTTGGATACGCGCCACGCACGGTAATCGTGATCGCGGGCAGGGTCACGGTTCGGAACTTCTCGATCGACACCGGGATTCGTTAACGCCCGAGCGGGCGCTCACCTCTTCTAGTACGCGACGGCGCCACGGCCGGTCTCGGCTGCATGGCGCTGTTCGTCTGCGCGATAGCTCGAGCGCACGAGCGGGCCGGAGAAGACCGAGCCGAAGCCGATCGCCTCGCCCTGCTCGCGGAACCAGCGAAACTCGTCCGGGTGCACCCAGCGGTCGATCGTCGCGTGCTTGGGACTCGGCTGCAGATACTGGCCGATCGTGACGACGTCGACGCCGTGCGCGCGCAGGTCGCGCATCGTCTCGACCACCTCGTCGTTCCGCTCGCCAAGGCCGACGATGATGCCGCTCTTCGTCAGCACGGGATAGTCGGCGATCTCCTTGGCGCGGCGCAGCAGCTCGAGCGCACCGTCGTAGTTCGCCTTGCCACCGCGCATCTTGCGATGGAGGCGGCGGACGGTCTCGATGTTGTGGTTGAACACGTCGGGCCGCGCGCCGATCACTGTCTGTAATGCCTGCTCTTCGACGCCGATGAAGTCGGGCGTCAGCACCTCGATCTTCGACTCGGGCAGCTTGGCCTTGATCGCGCGGATCGTCGCGGCGTAGTGGCCTGCGCCCTTGTCGGGCACGTCGTCCCGGTCGACCGAGGTGACGACCACGTGCTTCAGTCCCATCTGTGCTGCCGCCTGCGCGAGGCGGAGCGGCTCCAGCGGATCCACCGGCTCGTTCGGCTTGCCCGAGTTGACGTAGCAGTAGCGGCAGGCGCGCGTGCACGTCTCGCCGAGGATCTGGAAGGTCGCGGTACCGCGACCCCAGCACTCCGCGATGTTCGGGCAGCGCGCCTCCTCGCAGATCGTGTTCAGCCGCTGGCCGTGCAGAAGCTTCTTGACGTCGAAGTAGCTGCCGTTCTGCGACGGTGCGCGCACCTTCATCCAGTCGGGGCGGCGCGGCCGGTCGGCGACGGGGAGCGATGTCTCCATGTGCTGCAGTTTAGAGGCTCCCCGGGGGACGACCGTCCGGCTCAGACGTGGCTTGCGTCCTCCGCCGTGGTGCGCACCAGTGCCGCCCGCTCGCCCGCGAGCAACTCACGGCAGACGCGGCGCGTGATGAAGAAGGCGAGCACCGGCGCCACGATCACGAGCACGCGGTAGCCCCAGATCTGATGGCTGTAGCTGAGACCGAGCCAGACGTACACGCGGTCGGCCGATCCGGCCAGGAAGACGAGGAAGACCCAGACGAAGAGCGCCATGCCGGCGCCGGTGCGCGACGGGTTGTCGCGGGGACGGTCGAGCAGGTTGTGGAACGCATCGTCGCCCGTGACCTTCCGCTCGAGCCAGGGCCACAGACCGACGATCGAGAAGACGACGAGCGGGAACAACGCGCCGCCCCAGAACGGATTCGGCACGACCGTGTAGCCGCCGATCACAACGTCGAAGCTGGGGACGAGGCGCAGCGCCCCGATCAGCCATCCGAGGTACCAGTCCGGCTGCGCGCCGTTCGTCGCATCGCCCACGTGGAACGGTCCCCACAGCCACACGGGGTTCACCTGGACGAGCCCGCCGAGCAGGAACAGCACGCCCCACGTGGCGCACAGCAGCCCGAGCGACCGTGGCACCTGGCCCGGGAAGGTCGGCACGCCGACGACGCGCCGCTCGGTCTCGCGCGGCGTGCGCTTGAACTGCGTGTGGTGACGTGACGCGACGAGCGCCAGGTGCAGCGTCAGGATCGCGCCGATCAGGATCGGGATGATCAGCACGTGCGCGATGTAGAGGCGCGGCAGGAACGACGCGGAGCCGGGAAACGGCCCGCCCCAGAGCAGCGTCGCAAGGGGCGCGCCGACGAGCGGGATCGACAGTGCAACGGAGTAGCCGATCGCGAGGCCCATCCCCGAGAGCAGGTCGTCGACGAGCGAGTACCCGAGGAAGCCCTCGAGGAGCGCGAGGCCGAGCATCGCGACACCGAGCAGGTAGGTCAGGTCGCGCGGCTTGCGGAAGGCGCCGGTGAAGAACACACGCATCAGGTGCAGCACGATCGTCGCGACGAACACGTCTGCGGCCCAGTGATGTGTCTGCCGGATCAGCAGGCCCGCCTTGACCGCGAACGAGATGTGCAGAACCGACTGGTAGGCGTGGCTCATCTGAGCTCCGTCGAGCGGCGCGTACGTCCCGTAGTAGGTGGTCGGCGTGACAGAGTCGTCGAAGAAGAACGTCAGGTACGTCCCCGTCGCGACGAGGAGCATGAAGAGGTAGAGCGCGACCTCGCCGAGCAGGAACGACCAGTGATCCGGGAAGACATAGCGCAGCGCTTTACGCACGAACGGTGCGCCGCCCGTGCGCTCGTCGACGTAGCGGACGACGCCGCGGATCACGACACCGACCTCCCGCGCCGGACGCCCCACCAGGATGGGCCGATCGGCTCGTTGAAGGTGCCGGCTGCGCGCAGATACCCCTTACCGTCGACGGTCAGCGGCAGCTGCGGCAGGTTGCGCCCGGCAGGGCCGAAGATCACCTTGCCGCCCTCGGCAGGGTCGAACGTCGAGTAGTGGCATGGGCAGACGAGCGCCGGGCGCGGCTGAGTCGGCGCGAAGGTGGGCTTGCGGTACAGCGTGACCGCGCACCCGGCGTGCGTGCAGATCTTCGAGAAGGCGACGATGCCGTGCGGCGCCCAGTCGTGCCGCGTCTTCAGCTCGTCGAGCGGCACGCGCACGACGATGATCGGTGAGCCCATCAGCTCGCGGTCTGCGCCCTCGGGATAGGCGCTGTAGAACGACTCTTCCTCGATCTCGCTCGCGAGCAGCGGCTTGCCCGCGTCGTCGACGAGGCGCCTGCCGCGTCGCCACGGCGTCCACTTCAGCTTGTCCGTGTTGAACGCCGGGCCGAGCGACAGCGCAGGGGTGATCAGCGCGGCACCGAGCGTGCCGACCGCGCCCAGCCCGGCCATGCGCACGAGCCGCTTGCGCGTGAAACGCGAGCCGCTCTCCTCGACGATCTCCGCGACCGCGTCGGACTCGTCGGGATGCTCGAGGTCGGGATACGGCTCCTCGAGCTCCTCGGTGACGATCAGTCGCGTCGCGATCACGATGCAGGCGGCGGCGAGCACGACGAACGCGAGGCCGATCGCGAGGCCGAGGTACTGCGTCTGATGGGCGAGGCTTTCGAACGAGTAGACGACGATGAACGCCACCGCGCAGATGACGACGACGGCGAAGAGCACGAGCACGACGTTCTCGGCGCGGCGATCCGGCGCCCCTTCCTCGACGATGCGCTGCTCGGGGAGGTTCGCGTAGGGATCCTTCCGCCTCTTGCCGGCGAGCAGCACGAGCCCGGCGATGAGCGCGTCCTTCAGCTTGCTCATGCCTTCAGCCTCTTTCCGATCACGATGCACGTTGCGACCAGCGCGCTTGTGGCGATCAGCCAGGCGACGAGACCCTCGGGCCAGGGGCCGAGGTGCCCGATCGACCAGCCGCCTGCGTCGTCGGGATGCTTCGCGTAGTCGACGTACGCGATCAACGAGTTGAGCTGCGTGTTCGTCAGCCGCTGCTCCGAGAAGTGCGGCATCAGATAGGGGCCGATGCGCACGGCCTCTGCGATCTGCCGGTCGGTTGCCTCCTCGAGGGGCGGCACGCGGGCGCCGGTCACGTAACCGCCCGCACCGACGATCTGGTGGCAGCCTGCGCAGTTCTGCAGGAAGAGCGTATTCCCGGCGGCCACGCTGCCCTTCTGCGGCTGCGGCCTCGGGATGCCCGGGCCCTCGCCGAGACTCGCGACATAGGCGACCATCGCGCGGATCTCCTCCTCGGGGAACAGCACGCGGGAGCGCGACGGCTGCTGGCTCGGATTCTCGAGCGGCATGTAGCCGGTGCGGAGATAGAAGTCCGCGGAGAGCGCGCCGACGCCGAGCAGTGGCGGCCCTTGGCCGGGCACGTCACCGGCGCCGCGCCGCGCCTTGAGGACGCCGACGCCGTGCGGGCCGTGGCAGCTCGCGCAGTTCGCCGCATAGAGGCTCGCACCCTCGCCGACGAGCCCTGCGCCGTGCTGCCCGGGGTCGATGACGACCCCCTGCCGCGGCGGGCCCGAGTCCGCGAGCGCCGCCGGGGCGGCGAGCGCGACGAGCACGAGCAACGTGAGGGCGACGCGCGTCACGACTGGAGGCACGGGAGGTGGTAGACGGTCGAGACGCAGTCGAGCACGACGATCACGAAGAAGAGGACGTTCCCGAGCAGTGCCGCCTCGGCGAAGAACTTCAGCCGGCCGCTCGGGCCGGGCGCGTACTCGTCGACGCTGCGCGTCTCGCGGAACACGACGAACGCCGCGGCCTCCGCGCCGAGGACGACTGCCGCCGCAGTGACCGAGAGGACGATCTGCATCGGCGTCAGGTCGAGCCCCCATTGAGACCCGGCGACGTGGCAGCCCGCGTCCGCGAAGAAGTAGCCGAGCACGTGTTGAGCGGCCCACGCGAGCGCGCCGCCGAGGAGGCCGAACCACTGCAGGATCTCCAGGCGGGTGCGTGTCAAAAGTGGGCCGACACCTGAACGATGAGGACGACGGCGCTGATCACGTTCACGGCGTGCCAGTAGAACGTGATCGACTGGATCCCCGCGACGCGATACGGCGTCAGGCGCGTTGCGATGCGCGCGAGCAGCCAGACGTTGAGCAGGATCCCGGCGAGCACGTGCAGGTGGTCGGCCGCGAGCATCGTCACGAGCACCGAGGCATAGGCGCTCCCGGACGGATGCAGCGCGTGCACGAGCAGCATGAAGTCGTGGGCCTGCCAGACGAGGTAGGCGGTCTGGATCGTGGCCGCGGCGAGGATCCAGCGCCAGGCGGCGGAACGACGGCCGTGCCGCGCCGCGTGCCACGCGCGTTGCATGGGCAGGCTCGTCAGCACGAGCGCGACGGTCAACAGGGTCGGGGTCAAGACCGGCGGCTTAACGACGTTCGGCGGCGGCCAGTGGGCGTTCAGGATGCGCAGGTAGACGTAGGTGCCGACCATCGTCCCGAATAAAGTCGCCTCGGTGGCGACGAAGATCGCCATGCCCCACCACCCGTTCGGCCGTGCGTGCTTGACCGCGTACGTGCTCATGCTCCCTCCGGCTCGTGCCAGTGCCACGCGCCGAGTACGAGCGCCGCGATACCGAAGAGCGTCGCGGCCCCGGCGTAATGGGTGGTGAGCAGGAAGGCGAACGCGAGCGACAGCGCGAGCGCCAGGATGATCGGCGCGGCGGATTCAGCCGGCATGTGCGCGATCTCAGAGAGCGCTGCGTCGTTCACCGTCGTCGAGGGAGTCTCGTGCCCGCCCGTGAGCACGAGCTCGTCCCGGTCGAGGCGGCGAATGTCCTCGTCGCGATCGGCGAGGTCCCAGTTCGGGTAGGGGCTCGTCACGGTGGGGATGACCGCGAAGTTGTAGTGCGGCGGCGGCGAGGGAATCGTCCACTCCAGCGTGCCGCCGTTGAACGGGTCACGGCCTGACGGGGCGCCGTGACGCGCGCTCCAGATCAGGTTCACGGCGATCATCAGGAGACCGACGGCGAGGACGTAGCCGCCGATCGTCTCGAGCAGGTTGTACGTGTCCCAGCCGAGGCCGTGCTGATACGTGTAGATGCGCCGCGTCATCCCGAGCAGCCCGACGATGTGCATGGGGAAGAACGTCAGCGAGGTACCGACGAACGTGCACCAGAAGCTCGCGTGCGCGAGCCGCTCGTTGTACATCCGGCCCGCGACCTTCGGGAACCAGTAGTAGATCCCGCCGAGCAGCGGGAAGACCGCGGCGCCGAAGATGATGAAGTGGAAGTGGGCGACGACGAAGTAGGTGTCGGTCGACGCCTGGTCGAACGGGATCGCCGCGAACATGATCCCGCTCAGGCCGCCGACGACGAAAAAGGTGATGAAACCGCCGATGAACATCAGCGGCGCCTTGAACACCGGCGTGCCGAGATTCACCGTCATCAGCCAGGCATAGATCTGGATCGTCGACGGGATCACGACCATCATCGACGCCGCTGCGAAGAAGACGAGCACCGATGTCTGCAGGCCTGTCGCGAACATGTGGTGGGCCCAGACGCCGAAGCCGATGAACGCCACGAGCAGCTCGGCCATGGCGACGAGGGGAAACGCGACCATCCGTCGCCGCGCGAACGTGGGGATGATCGACGTCGCGATGCCGAACGCAGGTAGCACGATGATGTAGACCTCGGGGTGGCCGAAGATCCAGAAGAGGTGCTGCCAGA
>JACDGR010000192.1 GCA_013821525.1 Actinomycetota bacterium | reverse complement strand
GACTGCAGCCGGGTGACCTATGCCGGCCGGCAGCGATCGCCGGTCTGGGACAGATCGCGTTCCGAGCCGGCGATCACACGAATGCGATCGCGCTCCTCAAGGAGGCGGTCGACCTGAACGGTGGGAAGGCGATCACCGATCCCGGTGCGGTCGACTCCCTCGGACGTGCGTATGCGAGCGCAGGCTCGCGCGAGCTTGCGATCGCACTGTTCGAATCTGCCGTGACGGAATGCAAGGCTGCCGACGCGCCGCTCGAGCAGCTGCGCTTTTCGATCCTGTTGGCGAATGCGCTGATCGACAACGGCGCGTTCGCCGACGCGGAGCGGACGCTCGCCGAAGTGATTCAGATCGCCGAGCGACTCCCCGACCCGATCATGTCGGCGCGCGTCCTCTGGTCGCAGTCGCGTCTGCACGGCTTGCGCGGCGAGGCGCCCCTCGCAGCGAAGTACGCGAGGCGCGCACTGGACATTCTCGAGCGCACGGAGCAGACGACGTACGTCGGAATGGCGTACCACCTCCTCGCCTTCGCCGAGATCGAGTCCGGTCAGGGCGATCAGGCGCTCGAGACGCTGGCACGCGGTCGCGCGCTCTTCGGTGGCGAACTGACGAAAGCCGGCGACGCTCGGTTTTCGATCGAGGAGGCGCGTGCGCTCGTCTTGACGGGGCAAGTCAACGAGGCAGCGCGCGCAGCCTCGGTGGCTTTCGAGCTCGTCGACGAGCTGTCTCCCGGTGATCGCGGCGGTGCCTATGTCGCGCTCGGCGACGTCTTCCGGGCATCCGGCGATCTCGGCCGTGCGCGCATGCTCTATGAGCAGGGCCTGGAGCTCGTGCTCGAGCACAATCGGGGGCGCGCGCTCGAAGCAGGCCGAAAGTACGCCGACCTGCTCGAGGCGGATGGGGACACGGCGGGCGCTCTCCGGGTCCTGCGTCTCGCAACCGATCTGAGCCCGGCTCAGGCGACGGTCAGACCGGCTTAGCCGCGGTTCAGCCGCGCGGCAGGACGTAGAACGCGATCGCGACGTACTGGCAGCCCGCTGCAGCGACGGTGCAGAGGTGGAAGAGTTCGTGGTAGCCGAACACCGCCGGCCGCGGGTCGGGGCGACGCCGGGCGTAGATGACCGCGCCGACCGTGTAGAAGAGACCGCCGAGGCCGATCAGGGTCAGGCCGGTGGCGCCGATCTTCGCGAGTTGCGTCACCGCCGCGACAGCGACCCAGCCCAGCGCGATTCCGATCACTGCCGACAGCACCTTTGGCTTCCCCGGCCAGAAGAGCTTCAGCAGGATCGCCGTCGCCGCACCGGTGTAGACGATCGCCAGCACGGGGATCGCCCAGTTCCGCGACAGCACGAGCAGGCCGAACGGAGTGTAGGTGCCGGCGATCAGCAGGTAGATACCGGCATGGTCGAGACGCGCGAGCCACGAGCGCCGAGCCGGCGTCCAGGTTGGCCGGTGGTAGAGGGCGCTGGCCCCGAAGCAGCCCGCGAGGCAGACCGAGAAGACGACGGCGGAGAGACGCGCGCGGCCGGGCTCGGCCGTCAGGATCAGCGGCACGGAGAGGACGAGCACCGTGTAGAAGCCGACCTCGTGGATGACGCCTCGGAGCCGTGGCTTGACCAGCGGCTTGACCCGGACTGTCATATCCGGAGCCTACCCAGGCTCGTTCGGCGCTATGCTGCGGACCGCAAGGGAACTTGAGCGAGTGTTGAGATGGTGACAGACGCCTTCTTGCCCGTTCACTTAGTTGGCAAGGAGGTGAAGGAATATGGCAACAGGAACCGTCAAGTGGTTCAACTCTGAGAAGGGGTACGGCTTCATCACGCCCGACGAGGGCGGGAAGGACCTCTTCGTGCACTTCAGCGCGATTCAGGGCAGCGGCTACAAGTCGCTGGACGAAGGCGCAAAGGTCGAGTACGAGGCGCAGGAGGGCGAGAAGGGCCCCCAGGCCGCGAACGTCTCGGTCACCGGTTAATTCCGGTCGAGTGCTGGTGGCGGGCGCGAGCCCGCCACCGTTTCTATCTATCGAAGCTCGGAAGGGAGCAGCCATAGCGCAGAAAGAAGAGAAGGTCGAGATGACCGGCGAGATCGTCGAGGCGCTCCGGAATGGAATGTTCCGGATCCAGCTCGACAACGGTCACGAGACGCTCGGATACACGGCCGGCAAGATGCGCCGGTTCCGCATCCGGATGAACCCGGGTGACCGCGTCCGCATCGAGCTCTCCGCGTACGACCTCGGCCGTGGACGCATCGTGTATCGCATGCGGCCCGGCGACGAACGTCCCGAGTAAGACGCTCGCCTGCGGGCAGGTACACCGCTAGAGGTGGCCTCGTCCTTTCCCATCGTGCTCGCGAACGGCCCGCCGCCCGCCGGCCTGCAAGAAGTCGCGGAGAGCGGTGTCACGATGCTGCGGACCGGCATTGCGGACTGGAATGCGCCGCACCTCGATGCGCAGATTGCCGCGGAGCGTCTCAACCTCGAGCTCGCGGCGCAGCACGGCCTCGCGTGCTGGGTGTGGCTCGGGACGTTGACCAACCTGACGCCCGGATCCCCGCCGGCGGCTGAGCCGTTGTTGACGCGCGTCGTCGATGCCTTGAAAGGGCATCCGGCGCTCGGCGCGTGGAAGGGGCATGACGAGCCGCGCAACCCGTTCAACGCGGCGCGCTCGATTCCGCCCGCGAATCTCGTGCGCGGACACGACCGGGTTCAGGCGCTCGACCCGAACCACTCGCTCGTGATCGTCCAGGCACCGCGCGGAGCGGTCGAAGGGCTCATCCCGTACCGCCCGGCGCTCGACATCGCCGGTGTCGACATCTACCCGGTCGCCTATCCGCCGGGCCGGCACTCCGACCTGCCGAACAACGACATCAGCGTCGTTGGTGACATCACCCGTTGGATTCGCAAAGCGGCGGGGACAAAGCCGGTGTGGGTGACGCTGCAGATCGCGTGGAGCGGCGTCGCGCCGACGAAGACGAATCCGGGCATCGTGCCGCGGTTCCCCTCGAAGGACGAGCTGCGGTTCATGGCGTACCAGGCGATCGTGAACGGTGCGAGCGGGCTCGTCTTCTTCGGCGGGCATCTGACGCAGATCGTCTCACCAGCAGACGCCGCAGCCGGTTGGAACTGGACGTTCTGGCGCGAAGCTTTGCAGCCGCTCGTCCGGCAGCTCTCGTCTGCATCGCTCGCACCCGCGCTGCTCGCGCCCGCCTCGCGATCAAAGGTCGCCGCGAGCACGAAGGACGTCGAGCTCGCTACGCGGCAGACCGCAGAGTTTCTCTACGTGATCGCAGTGCGTCGCGCTGGCGCGACGTCGCAGGTGCGGTTCACCGGCCTACCCAAGTCGCTGCACGGCGGCCAGGTGCTGTTCGAATACGTGCAGGATCCGCTGCCCCCGCCGATCGGCGCCGGGGCGCAAATCTTCCGGTCGGTCGCAGTCACTGCAGGCGCGTTCCGCGACTGGCTCGCGCCGCACGACACCCGGGTCTATCGCTTCGCGCTGTAAGCTACCGCGCGCTGATGTACTCGGTCAGGTACTGGATCTTGAAGCTCTGCTCGTGCGACTGCGCGCGGACGAGGTCGCCGATCGAGATCATTCCGAGCAGCTTGTCGCCTTGTACGACCGGTGCATGGCGGATTCGCCGGTCGGTCATCAGCGCCATCGCCTCCTCGACCGTGGTCTCCGGATTGACGGCGATCACCGGCGCGGACATCACCTCGCGCACCTTGGTGTCACGCGAGGTGCGCCCTTCCACCGCGATCCGGCGCAGGTAGTCGCGCTCCGTGAAGATGCCCGAGATCTGGCCGGGTTCGGCACCGCTGACGAGAATCGCACCGACGTTGGCGTCCACCATTGCCTTCACGGCTTCGAAGACGGTCGCCTCGCCATCGATCTGGATCACGTCGCCGGACTTCTCGGCCAGGAGCTTTGCCAGGTCTGCCATTGCTCGACTCTAACGCGTTCCAGGTTGTGGTTCCACCGAGGACATGGCGCGCGCTACTGCAGGCTGTTCTTCTTGCCCTCGTTGGCGCGCTTCTCGCTCCGTTTCTCCTTGAGCGTCTTCTGCGGCGCCTTCTTGGCGAGCTTCTTCGGCTTGTCCGAGCCCTTCATCCGAGACCTCCTCTAGCCGGCGTACGAGTCGAATCAGCCTAGATGATTGATCGGCAATTGGCGCACTCGAATTGTCGATCAACCAGCTAGCGCGTCAGTACGGTGCAGGCTGATGACGAACGTCTCGCCGGCTCAGTTCCTCTTCGCGTTCCTTGTCGCCGCCGGCGCCGGCACGGCCGTGTTCTTCCACGCCGAGCGAAACCGGATCGGTCACCCCTCGGCCTGGGCAAGCTTCGTCTTTCTCTTCCTGATCGTCGGGCTCCCCGCCTACATCGTGCAAGTCCGGCGGGTTCGCCGGCGCCGGCTCTAAAAGGCTTGCTGTCGCAGGGCTCCGGCGCGGTGTGACCCTTGAACCTGGTCTAAACCAGGTCTGAACCAGGTCGCAGGGCTCAAGCGCGGCGTGAACCCCGGAACCAGGTCGGAACCTGGTCTGAACCTGGTCGCAGGGTTTCAGCGCCGCGTGACCCTCGAACCTGGTCTAACCAGGTGCGCGTGCGTTTTAGATCACGTCTCTAGATCGTCCCCGCGAACGACCCCGGATCATCCTGTCCACCGACGCGCAGGGCACGGCCGGCTCCTACCGTTCGTCGGATGGAACTGCCCGCATTCCCGCCGAAGTCCAGCGCGCGCTCGGTCACGGTCGTCGTCGTCGCCGTGATCGCCGCTGCGTTGCCCCTCGTCGGGCTCGTCTCGCTGCTCCTCCGCTCACAGCGCGATCCGCATTTTGCGGATTACCGCGCCCACTTCGTCGTGTTCGGGATCGTAGGCGCGGTTGCGTTCGCTCTCGGCTTCGCGGCTGGCGAAGCCGCGAATCGGCGCGGCGATGCGCGCGTCTTGCTGCTCTCACTGGCGTTCATGGCGACCGGCGGGTTCATGGGCCTGCACGCGGTCGGAACGACAGGCGTTCTCTTCATGGGCGACTACGCCGGCTTCCAGGTCGCGATCCCGGTGGGACTGTTCGTGAGCGCCGTGTTCGCTGCAGGATCCGCGTTCGTCGACGTTCGGCCCTGGATCGCGCCGATGGTGATCAAGTACCGGGCGCTGCTGCACGGTGGCGTGCTGCTCGCCATGGGCACCTGGTTCGTCTGGACCGTGGCGAGGCTGCCGCCGCTCGGTGGGGCGAGCAGCGAGGCCGCGCGCGGGCAGCTGCTGACGGCGCTCGCGATCGGCGGGACAATCATCTACGCCGCGAGCGCCGCGCGATACTGGGAGATCTTCCGGCACCGGCGGCAGCTCCTGCCGGCGGCCGTCAGCGCCTGCTTCCTGCTGCTGTCCGAGGCGATGATCGGCGTCGCGGTCACGGGCGAGCGCCGCTGGCACGCGAGCTGGTGGGAATGGCACGGCCTGATCGTCAGTGCCTACCTGGTGATCGGCTTCGCTGCGCGTCACGAGTGGCGCGACGAGCGCTTCAGGCATCTCTACCTCTCGACGACGCGCGAGCATCCTCGGGACGTCAGCGTGCTCTTTGGCGATCTCGTCGGCTTCACGACCTTCGCCGAGCGTTCGACGCCACGCGAGGTTGCAGAGGTGCTGAACGCCTACTGGGGAATCGCGGCGCCGCTGATCACCCGGGAGTTCGGAGGCGAGATCGAGAAGTTCATCGGCGACGGCGTCATGGCCACATTCAACGGCCGGGGCGACCAGCCCGATCATGCGTTCCGTGCGTCGCGTGCCGCATTGGCGCTGCAGAAGCGCCTGTCCGCACTCGCCGAGGAACGGTCCGGCTGGCCGCAGATGCGGATCGGCGTCAACAGCGGCGAGGCGGTCGTCCGCGAGGTCGGCGGGGATGGCCACGTTGCCTATCCGCTCGTCGGTGACACGGTCAACACGGGCGCACGGCTCGAGAGTCTCGCGCCTGCGGGTGGGATCCTGATCGGCGCCGAGACGTACGGGCAGTTGCCGGACGGCACGGTGGTCGAGGAACGGGTCGGCCTGCGCGTCAAGGGTAAGGACGATCTCCTGAATGCGTATGTGCTGCTCGCGCTCCCCTAACCGGCCGCACACGCAGGGTCTGGCGGCTCGATGAACTCGGAGCAAGTTGATCGCGTCACGATCCGGCCGCTGCGCAACCGCGAGACCGCGGTCGTCCAGGCGGTGTTCGACCACCTCGGTGCCCGCTCGCGCCACCTGCGCTTCGGCGACGCGAAGAACGTGCTGACGGCGAGCGAGCTCGAACAGCTCGCGCGCGTCGACGGCGACCATCACATGCTCGTGGCGGTGTTCGACGGAGGGCCGATTGGCATCGCGTGCCTTGTCCGTGACGGTGTGAGTGCGGAGGTTGCCGTCGAGGTCGCCGACGAGTGGCAGGGTCGGCGTGTCGGCACGATTCTGATGGAGCGACTCGCGGCCGACGCACGGGCCGCAGGGATCGAGTACTTGCACGCTCACGTCGCCGCGCACAACGCCGCTTCGCGCGCACTGATGCGCCGCTCGGCAGTGCGCATCTCGCTCGCCTAGCAGCGGTCAGGCGGACGCTGCAGCAAGCCTTTCGCAGCGAGCGA
>JACDGR010000191.1 GCA_013821525.1 Actinomycetota bacterium | reverse complement strand
CCCAGTCCCTCGAGCGGACGGCCCACCTTCAGGACGCGTAGCGAAAGAGAGCCGGAGAGGGGACTCGAACCCCTGGCCTGAGCTTTACAAGAGCCCTGCTCTACCAGCTGAGCTACTCCGGCGCTGGTCGAATCATCGTACGCATTCGCGTGTTGTCTATTTTGGACACGGCCCGTCCGAAGCCACCTGCACCCTTGATCCATGGGACATCCGAAGGACGTCGGAGACCGGTCGACGCTGGCCATCATGCTCGCGTTCCAGGCTCGTGGCCATGGGGTGTTTCTGCCTTTCGGGGAGAACACGCGAATCGACTTACTCGTCGACTACGGGAACCGGATCTCTCGTGTTCAGTGCAAGACCGGCCGACTACGCGGCGGTGCAGTTCGCTTCAACACCTGCAGTTCGTACGCTCACCACAGCTCGGCGACGATCACGAAGCGCACCTACGCCGGAGAGATCGACGAGTTCGCCGTCTACTGCCCTGAGCTCGGCAGCGTCTACGTCGTTCCCATCACTGACGTGCCCACCAAGCGAATGGCGATGCTGCGCGTCAACGCTCCCAGGAACAACCAACGCAGCGGTGTGCGCCTTGCGGCTGTGTACGAGATCGGGTGCGTCGAGGTTTCTGCCGGCGGGCCTATTGCAGGACCTGACGGCCCTCCTGGTGGGTGAGGATCTTTCGCTTCACCCGCTGGAGCGCGTTGTCGATCGTCTTCGTATCGCACGCGAGCTCCTCTGCCATCTGCTCGTACGACGAGCCCTCGAGGTAGAGGCGCAGCGCGTCGGCTTCGAGCGGTGACAAGGTGGTCGAGAGACAGCCGACGAGCGACTCGAGCTCCTGCGTCGAGATCACCTTGACGGACGGATCGTTGACAGCGGGCCCCGGCAATGCGTCGCCGAGCGTGCAGTCGTCACCCTCCTGTCCGGCCGGCGTATGGCTGAACGAGACGTACTGGTTGAGCGGCGCGTGCTTGAAGCGGGTGGCCGTCTTGATCGCCGTGATGATCTGGCGCGTCACACACAGCTCCGCGAAAGAACGAAACGAGGTCTCCTTGTCGGGGCGGAAGTCTCGTACTGCCTTGTAAAGGCCGACGAGGCCCTCCTGGATCAGGTCCTCCGAGTCGCCCCCGGCGAGGAAATACGAGCTGGCCTTCAGGCGCACGAACGAGGTGTACCGGCGCATCAACTGGTCCATGGCGACCGTCGAGCCGTTCCGGGCCTTCAGGACGAGCTGCAGATCCTCAAGCTCTCGTTGAACCTTCTGCGGTGACTTCGGAGCGAGCGCGGTGCGGACGGACACGGTGGATACCCCCGTATTAGCTGGCGTTTTATGATGAGACCTCCGTCCTCTGCCACCGAAGTCTCACCCTGAGGTTGAGGTGAATCTAGCAGGGACCCGCAAAGAGCACAACCCCCACTTGCAGGGGACCCGCTTACTCGTCCCCCGGGACGCCGCGGCGGAGCCGCTCCAGCCGCGCCCGGGTCACCTCGTCGAGCTTGCCGGCAAGCCCCTGCGGCCGGTCCTCCCGGTGCCCACCCGGCTCGAGCTCGCGGAAGAACGTGCGCGTCGAGCGCTTCGCCACCTGCACCCCTGCCGCCGCCGCGACCGTCGCGTCGCTCGTCACGAGGAGCACGGCCTCATACCCGCGACGCTCCGCAGCGAGCCGCTCGAGCAGCGTGTCGGCGTGCGCTGCGAAGCGGACCGAGAGCGGCCCGCGTTCTACGTCCTGTCCGGCCCCGTCGAAGACGACGATGCCTCGCGCGCCGTGCAGCGCGACGAAGCTCGCGAGCGCGTCGACGAGCTTGCGCAGCTCGTCGAACGGTCCGCCGTAGAGGAGGTTGTGGCCGTCGAAGAGATACAGCGTCGGGTCGGCCATCGCAGTGAGCTCAGGAGCGCTGCCGCCGTGCCTCGTACAACAGCACCGCCGCGGCGACGCTGACGTTCAGCGACTCGATCTCACCGGCGAGCGGGATCGAGACGAGCGCGTCGCACGTTCGCCGGACAAGGGGGCGCAGACCCTTGCCCTCGGCACCGAAGACGAGTGCGACCCCGCCGGAGAGATCCGTCTGCCACATCGGCTGCGCGGCGCTGTCGCCGGCGGCACCGTAGACCCAGAGGTCTGCCCCCTTCACCTCTTCGAGGTAGCGCGCGAGATTTGTGACGACGGCGATCGGCAGGTGCTCGACGGCTCCGGCCGAGGCGCGGGCGACGGCGGGCGTGACGATCGCCGAGCCGTGGGCGGGCACGACGACTCCGGTCGCCCCGGCGCCTTCGGCGCTGCGGGCAACGGCTCCAAGGTTCCGCGGGTCCGTGACCCGGTCGAGCACGGCGAGCAGGGGCCGCTCGGCCGCCGCCAGCTCGTAGGCATCGGCGTACCGGAAGGGCTCGACGAGGGCGAGCACGCCCTGATGGTCGCGGGTGTCGGCCCGCTCGGTCAGCTCGCGCTCCTGCTTCAGCTTCGGCTTCGGGTCGCCGAGCCAGTCCTCGGACTTGACCGCTCGGTCGGTCGCCCACACCTCGAGGACCTCGCGATTTCCGCGCAGCGCCTCACGGACCGAGCGGCGGCCGTAGACGAGCTCCGGCGACAGAGTCAGCTCTGCTCCTGCACGAGGTCGTAGCCGTCGGCGCGATCCCGCATCACCCAGCCGAGCGCGGCGAGCTCGTCGCGCAGCCGATCCGAGCTCTCGAAGTCTCGTGCAGACCGTGCCTCTGCCCGGCGGCGCGCGAGCTCCACCACCTCGGGCGGTGCCTCGGCCCGGACGGCGATTCCGCCGAGACCGAACACCTCGAGCCCGCGCCGGAGCAGCTCGAGCTGGCCGGCGGAGGCCCACTCGTGGAGCACCGCGAGTGCGGCAGGCGTGTCGAAGTCATCCTCGAGGGCCGCCGCAAAGGTTTCCCAGCGGCCTTCGTCGTGCTCGGCGGCAGGCAGGGTGAACGCGTTTCGCAGCGTCTCGAGCCGCGCGCGCGCCTGCGCCACCGTGTCGTCCGAATAGTCGATCGGCTTGCGCCACGAGGCAGCGAGGAAGAAGACGAGCAGCGTCTCTGCCCCCCACTCGTCGATCGCCTCTCGCATCGTCGTCACGTTCCCGAGCGATTTCGACATCTTCTCGCCGGTGAACCGCAGCATCCCGTTGTGGGTCCAGATCGCTGCGAAGGGATGACCCAGCGCACGGGACTGCGCCACCTCGTTCTCGTGATGAGGGAAGACGAGGTCGAGCCCGCCGCCGTGGATCTCGAACGCCGGGCCGTAGATCTCCTCGGCCATCGCCGAGCACTCGATGTGCCAACCCGGGCGGCCCCGGCCCCAGGGGGAGTCCCACCAGGTGTCCTCGGTCTCGGGCTTGTTCGCCTTCCAGAGCGCGAAGTCTCGGCCGTCCTCCTTGAGTGCGTTCGGCTCCTGCTCCTCGACCTGGTCGGGCCGTTGCCTCGAGAGGCGTCCGTACTCGGGGAACGATGCGACCCGGAAGTAGACGTCGCCCTCGATCGCGTAGGCATGGTCGCTCGCGATCAGCTCCTCGATGAAGTGGACGATTGCGTCCACGGACTCCGTCGCCTTCGGCAGGTGGTCGGGCAGCCCGAGGCCGAAGTCGCCCGTGTCCTCGAGGTACCACTCGGTAGCGCGCACCGCGAGCTCGGCGCTCTTGCCAGGCGCAGCTTCGTAGATCTTGTCGTTGATGTCTGTGATGTTGTGCACCAGCTCCGCCTCATATCCCGTTGCGCGCAGCCACGAGCGGAACCACATCCCCACGATGAACGGACGCGCGTTGCCGATGTGGGCCCGTGCGTACACGGTCGGCCCGCAGACGTACATGCGGATCGGGCCCGGAGCTGCCGGCAGCTCGACGACCGAGCGCGTGTAGGTGTCGTAGAGGCGCACGCGTTCTAGGGTAGTGCGCGTCGCAACGACTCGTCCCGCGGCAGCGCACGTAACACCGCCCAGAGCTCCGGGCCCCGGTCGCGGCCGGTCAACGCCACCCGCAGCGCGCGCAGGCTCCCGCCAACCGCCTTCAGCTCGCGCAGCAGCGCCTTGGCCGCGTCCTTGTCGAGCACCTCCGGGAACTGCGAGCGCAGCTCGACGAAGCGCTCCAGCGTCTCCGGACTTTGTGTGGACTCCACACTTGGCCGGTTGAGAACGCCCCGAACGAGGGTGCGCCCCTCGGCGAGGTCGTGCGCGCCGCGCGCGAGGGCTGCTGCCTCGGCGGGAACGTCGAGGCGGGCTGCAAGCTCCTCGTCGTCGAGCGCTGCAAGCACGTCGACCGACAACGACCTGATGCGGTCGAGGTCGAGCCGGACGTCGTGCTTGGGCAGGCCGAGCTCCTCGAGGTAGGCGCGAACCGCCTCAGGCGGATAGCCCGCGTGGCGCAACGCTGCGACGGTCGCGCCCTCTGCGCGCTTGGAGAGCTTCTTGCCGTCGTCACCGACGACCAGGCCGTGATGGATCACCGTCGGCGGCTCGTGCCCGAGTGCGCGGTGCAGCGCCGCATGCAGCTCCTCGTTCGGGCGATGGTCGGAGCCACGGATCACATGCGTGATCCCGAAGTCGATGTCATCGACGACGCTCGCGAGATGGAAGGTGGGCGTCGCGTCGTCGCGCCACAGCATCACCCCCTCGAACCGCTGCGGCAGGTTCGCCGACCGCGCAGCGGCTAGGTGCCGTTCGACTCGCGAGCTCTGACGCACCGGCCCTTCCTCCCAGCCGATGCCGAGCCAGCGGAGATCCGCGAGCACGCCGTCCTCGCCGCCGGGCAGGTTGCGGGCAGAATCGGTGTCGTCGATCCGCAGCAGCAGCCAGTCAGCAAGTCGCCGATTCGCCACGGCGCTCAGCGCGTTCCCGACGTGCAGTGACCCGGTAGGGCTTGGGGCGAACCGGGCGCGCGTCATAGCCCGACGTTAGTCGCGCGCGGCGTGCAAGGTCGGCTCTGTGAGGTCGCCGATGGGGTGCCGCTCGAACGTGGCCTCGGGGCGGCGTGGCGGAATCGCGGCACCCGCGAGCACGCCGACGGCGAGCCCGACGGCGCAGAGCGCGAAGGCAACCGTGTAGCCGTGCGCGGTCGGGTAGCCGCTCGCGCCGACAGTTGCCGCGAGAACCGAGGCGGTCGCCGCGCCGCCGAAGCCGCCGCCGACGGTGCGGGTGACCGTGTTCATGCCCGTCGCAACGCCCGTCTGCTCCGGCCCGACGTTCTCGATGATCAGGTTCGCCATCGCAGCAAATGCGAGACCGATGCCGCTCCCGAGCAGCGCTGCGGCGAGGTAGATCTCCCAGCGCGAACCGCGGGCGAACGCGAGGATCAGGAACGACGCCAGCGTGACGATCCCGCCCGCGAGCAGCGGCGGCTTGGAGCCGAAGAGCTTCTCGAGGCGCCCGGTCTGTGACCCGACGATCAGCATCGCGAGGGTCGAGGGAACCATGAAGATGCCGGCCTGGGTGACCGATGCCGAAAACCCGTACCCGACACGCGACGGCGTCTCGACAAACTGCGGCAGCAGGATGAACGACGAGTACATGCCGAAGCCGAGCAACAGCGCAACGAGATTCGTCGTCCACACGCCGCGGATCCGCATCATCTTCATGTCGACGAGCGGATGCGGCGAGCCCGACTCGCTGCGCACCCAGAGGGCGAGCAGCACGACGCCCACGAGGATGCAGCCGATCGTCTTCGCCGAGAGCCAGTGCCAGTTGGCAGTCTCGCTGACCGCGATCAGGACGGCGGCAAGCCCGGTCGACATCAGCGCGGCGCCCGTCCAGTTCACGCGGCCCGGTACCCGAATCGGCGACTCGGGCACGAACAGGTGCACCGCGACGGTGGCGATCACGATCGGGATCAGCGGCAGCCAGAAGAGCCAGTGGAACGAGAGGTGGTCCACGATCGGGCCTGCGAGCACGACGCCCGCGCCGCCGCCGACTCCGAGGAGCGCCGACATCAGGCCGATCCCCGATGCGATCCGGTCACGCGGGAACTCGTCGCGGATGATCCCGAACGCGAGCGGGAAGATCCCGCCCGCCGCACCCTGGATCACGCGACCGACGAGCATCAGTGCAAGCGACGACGACAACGCGGAGACGACCGTGCCCGCCGAGAGCAGCGCGAGCACGATCATCAGCAGCCGCTCCTTGCCGTACATGTCGCCGAGCCGTCCGATCAGCGGCGTCGCGACGGAAGCGCTGAGCAGATAGGACGTGAGCACCCAGCTGACCGAGTTCTCCGAGGTATGCAACGCGTGCTGGAGGTTCGGCAGCGCGGGCGCCACGAGCGACTGGAGCAGTGCGTAGGAGACGCCGGCGGTCGCCAGCAATGCGAACGTGATGTTGTAGTGCTGGCGCGAATCCGTCACCCCGGCACTGTAGTTACGGCACGCAAATAGGCCTCCGGAGAACCTGCGCGGCTGCCGATGAGCAGAGGCATGCGTTCCGTGATCTATCTCTGTGCCAGCCTCGGCACGTTCGTCGGTGGCTACGTTCAAGCCCGGGGCCGGGCGACCTGCGCCGCGTCTGAGCCACCAGGCGCAGGCGCGCGTGCCTTTCACATCACGGCTCTGGCTTAGAAGCTCTAACTGAATGAAGGGACCCGTTCGGCGGGGGCGGATCCGTCGGCATCTGTCGTCAAGCTCGGAGGCGATGTCGATGCGGACGAAGCCGTGGGATGTGTCGGAT
>JACDGR010000190.1 GCA_013821525.1 Actinomycetota bacterium | reverse complement strand
GTTCCGGGGCCTGTCCCCGGGACACGCTTCTTGCGGGCACGTCCGGCACAGACATGTTCCGGGGCCTGTCCCCGGGACACGCTTCTTGCGGGCACGTCCGGCACAGACATGTTCCGGGGCCTGTCCCCGGGACACGCTTCTTGCGGGCACGTCCGGCACAGACATGTTCCGGGGCCTGTCCCCGGGACACGGCGGCTTTGGACGCCTTGGTGGGCCGTATGGTGGCTGGCTTCAGCGGCGGACGCGCAGGATGATGCGGCCGTCGTAGACCCACGGCTCGTCCTGCGGCGCGGCGAACGCAGGGAGGCCCTGCACCTCGCCGAGCGGCTCGAGCTCGATGCCGGCCAGAACGGACGGGCAGAGCAGCGGCGCTGCGAATCCCGGCACGCGGCCCGGGCCCGGTGCGTACGGCGCAAGCTCACGCGGGCGGCGGTTGAAGGGGCCGCCCGGCCAGTCGACCGCGCCTGCGACGACGCCGAACCCCTCCGCATGGGCCGCTCGGATTCGCTCGGCGCGATCCGGGGCCACCTCGACACTCGGCGGCAGCGCTTCCCGCCCATCGCCTGGCCGCGGCGCGACCTCGACGTCCTGCGCGAGCATCGGGCTGCCGAGCTCTGCGAACCACGCGCGATGCTCGGCGACCATGTCGAACGCAAGGCGGTAGCGACCCGGCGGGATCGGCGCCCGCACGCGCGCCTCGACCGTCGCGCGGTCGCCGGGCCGAAGCGGCGGCACCGCGTTCCGGATCCCGTCCCAGTGAATCGGGTTGTCGCGGACGTCGAGCCAGTGCGATGCGAGCAGCACCGATCGACCCCAGACGATCGTCCCCGCATTCTCCAGCTCGACCTGCACCGTCGAGACCGTCCCGGCGTGCAACGCCGTCACCGGTGGCGCGCCCCAGCGGACGGCAAGAGGTCCCTTCGACATGCGCGGCTAGCCTAACCCCGATGGAACCTCTCCTCGTTCGCGTCGCCCGGCGCGAGCCCGCCGAGCGAACCCCCGTCTGGTTCATGCGGCAGGCCGGCAGATCGCTGCCGGAGTACCGCGCGATCCGTGAGCGCCACTCGTTCTGGGAGGTGGCGCACACGCCCGAACTCTGCGCCGAGGTGACGCTGCAGCCGGTTCGCCGTCACGGCGTCGATGCGGCCGTGATGTTCGCCGACATCATGACGCCCGTGCTCGGCATGGGGCTCGCCGTCGACCTCGTCGAAGGCGTCGGGCCCGTGATCGCCGAGCCCGTGCGGACGCTCGCCGACGTCGAGCGGCTGCACTTGCCCGACCCCGAGGAGGCGTTCGCGCCGCTCCTCGAGGCGATTCGCATCGTACGCGGCGAGCTGGCCCCGGAGGAGGCCGTGGTCGGCTTCTGCGGCGGCCCGTTCACGGTTGCCGGGTACCTCGTCGAAGGAAGGCCGTCACGCGAGTTCGCGACCGTCAAGACGCTGATGTACGCGCAGCCCAACGTGTGGCGTGCGCTGATGGACAAGCTCGCCGACTGCTTTGGCGCCTACGTCGCCGCGCAAGCGCGCGCGGGTGCAGACGTCATCCAGCTCTTCGACTCCTGGGTCGGCGCGCTCTCACCCGCCGACTACGAGGAGTTCGTCGCTCCGTGGTCGGCACGGATCCTCGCTGCGGTCGACGTGCCGACGATTCATTTCGGGACGGGCACCTCGACCCTGCTCCCGGCGATGGCGCGAGCAGGTGGCGACGTGATCGGCCTCGACTGGCGGATCCCGCTCGACGAAGGCTGGACGCTTGTCGGCGACGATCGTGGCGTTCAGGGGAACCTCGACCCGACGCTGCTCTTTGCGCCCTGGGAGCGCCTCGAGTCCGAGGCGCGCGCAATCCTCGCGCGGGCAGCCGGGCGGCCGGGCCACATCTTCAACCTCGGCCACGGCGTTCTCCCGCGCACCGACCCCGATCAGATCTCACGGCTCGCGCAGCTGATCCAGTCGCTACCGTCAACGGAGTGACGACCGGACGCATCGTCGTCGACCGGGTCTCGCGGACCTTCCGCGTCTACCCCAAGGCGCAGCGCACGATCAAGGACGTCTTCGTGGCGCGCGGCCGTCTTCGTGCCCGCGAGGTGCAAGCGCTCCGCGACATCTCACTCGTCGTCGAGCCCGGTGACGCGGTCGGGCTCGTCGGCCGCAACGGCTCGGGCAAGTCGACGCTGCTCCGGCTGATCTCCGGGATCATCAAGCCGACGACCGGCCGGATCGAGACGTCGGGTCGCATCGCCTCGCTGCTCGAGCTCGGAGCCGGGTTCCATCCCGATTTCACAGGGCGAGAGAACGTCTACCTGAACGGATCGATCCACGGTCTCTCGCGCTCGACCGTGCGTGAGGCGATGGATGAGATCGTCGCCTTCGCCGAGCTCGAGCAATTCATCGACCTGCCCGTGCGCACGTACTCCTCAGGGATGTACATGCGCCTCGGCTTCTCCGTGGCGGCGCACATCCAGTCGGACGTGTTGCTCCTCGACGAGGTGTTTGCCGTCGGAGACGAGGAGTTCCAGCGCAAGTGCTTCGGCAAGATCGCCGAGTTCAAGAACCGCGGCGGGACGATCCTCTTCGTCTCGCACGATGCGCAGGCGGTCGAGCGGCTCTGCGACCGCGCGGTGCTGCTTCGTCAGGGCGAGCTCGCGTTTGACGGCGAGACCCAGCAGGCGATCGCGGAGTACCGGCGACTGCTCGCGTCGGAGTCGAGCCCCGACGAGCTCGCCGGTGGCCTGCGCGAGTGGGGGAGCGGCGAGGCGCGGATCGTCTCCGCCGATCTGCTCGACGCGGAGAGAGAGGTGCGCACGCAGTTCGCGTCCGGCGAGCCCGTGAGCGTTCGCGTGGTCGTCGACTCCGACGGGGGCGTGACCGCACCCAAGCTCACCGTCGAGTTCCGTGACGACGGCGGGCTCGTGCTGGGGGCAGCGGCCACGCGCACCGCCGATCTCGGCTGGACGGCTGAGCCGGGCAGGCGCGAGCTGCGCTTACGGCTAGATCGTCTGCCGCTCGCCGACGGCCGATTCCACCTGCGCCTCGCACTCACCGATGCCGAGACCGACCGGCCCTTGCACACACTCGACGATGCCGTGCGCTTTTTCGTGTTCCCGTCCGGCGAAGAGACCGGCTCCGTCTTGCTCGACGGAACCTGGTCGATGGAGGAGACCGAAGCCGACGCGCCAATTGTGCAGACGTGAGCTCACGCGCCTGTCCCGACTGGCCCGATCTGATGGAGATCGCCCCCGATCTGCAGTTCATGCACTACACGCTGCGCGAGGCTCAGTTGCCGACGGACGCGTTCGTGAAGCTCGAGGGTGTCGATCTGGATGCGGTCTCGATCTGCTGCGACCTCGAATCGCATGTCTACAACCCGACTCACACCGAGCAGGCCGTAATGACCGCACTCGAAGGAACGCACTGGATGAACGTGCACGAGGGCGCTCACCACGGGCCTGACGACCCCGCTGCCTGACTATCGTTTGAGCGCCAGCACCTCGTCGAGCGGGCGGGTGTTCAAGACCTCGCGTGCCGTCGCCCAGCCACGCCTCGCGGTCGCGACTGCGAGGCGCATGTTGGAGAGCCCGCCGACCGAGTGAGCGTCCGTCGAGCAGGTGATCCGAACGCCTGCAGCGATTGCGTCACGCACGAGCTCCGAGCTGAGATCGATCCGGTCTGGTAGTCCGTTCGTCTCGACCGCAGTGCCGTTAGCGGCACAGGCTGCAAAGACCGCTTCGAGGTCGACTGCGTTCGGGCGGCGATGGTTCAGGATCCGTCCTTGCGGATGGCTGATCGAGGAGACAGCCGGATGTGCGACAGCGGCGAGCGTTCGGTGCGTCAATTGCTCACGGCTCTGACGCTGGCCCGCGTGGATCGAGGCCTGCACCCAGTCGAGCTCGGCGAGCACGTCGTCGGGCAGGTCGAGCGACCCGTCGGCGAGGATGTCGCACTCGCTCCCGCGCAGGATGCGAAACGGAGCGACGAGCTCGTTCGCAGCTGCGATCTCCTCGCCTTGCCGTCGTAGGTCGTCCGCGTCGAGGCCCGGCACGACGCGAACGTTCCGCGTGTGGTCGCAGATCGCGATGTAGAGGTAGCCGAGCGCCCGCGCCGACTCCGCCATCTCGAGCACGCTGAACTTTCCGTCCGACCAGGTCGTGTGCACGTGGAGGTCGCCCCGAATGTCAGCGAGCTCGAGCAGTGTGGGTGGCGTCCCGTCGAACGGCGCCTCCCGCAGCTCGGGCGGCAGATAGGCGCGGCCGAGCGCGCGGTAGACGCCGTGCTCGTCAGCCGCGGCCGGCAGCGTGCCGAGCGAGGTGACGTAGGCGTCGCTCCCCGTCGCGCGCAAGAGCTCCGTGCCGAACCGCTCCGGCGGCGCGACGACGAGCTCAACCGGTACGCCTTCGACCGTCACTCCGCTCACGCGGTCGTGCGCCCGGTCGAGCACGGACACGATCTCGACCAGCTGCGTGAAGCGATCGATCACGCCGGCGGGATCCTCGGACGAGGCGACGACGGCGAGTCGCTCCGACAGCTCGCAGAAGCGCCGAGGGTCCCCGGCCACCACGCCCTCGACACCGTCTGCGATCCGCTGGCACAGCTCCCAGGCCCGGCTCAGGACGAGGGCGCGCCGAGGAACCGGCTGCGGCCGTTCGAACGCTTCCCTGATCTTCGCCTCGGCGGCGCCGCCGATCCCCTTCACCTCGCGCAACCGGCCCGCAGCGGCTGCCTCTCTCAACTCGTCGGCACTGCGGATGCCGAGCGCTCGACCCAGCTCGACCATGCGCTGCGGGCCGAGGCCGGCGAGCTTGCCGAGCGCAACGAGCTCAGGCTGAACTGCCCCTTCGAGCTCCTCGATCTCCGCGAGCTGCCCGGTCTCGACCAGCTCTTGCAGGCGTGTTTCGATCGACGGGCCGATCCCGCGGAGCTCGCGGACGCGGCCCGAGCGAACGAGATCCGCGACGTTCGCAGGGGTGGCGCGCACGAGCTCGGCCGCGCGCCGGTAGGCGCGCACGCTGTAGAAGCTCGAGCCGGCGAGATCGAGGAGTGCCGCAAGCGTCTCCAGGCGCTCTGCAATCGTTTCGTTGCTGAGGTCGCGTGCGCCGTCTCGGTCTGCGTCGCCCACGGCGGTAGTGTGCGCGAGCAGTGACAACCCTCGTCGTCCCGTACCGTGGCAGTGACCCGAAGCGCCGTCTGGAGCCGCTGAGTCGAGGCGACCGCGTCGAGCTGGCCGAGGCCATGCTCGCCGATGTGCTGGCCGCCGCGACTGCGGTCGGCCGCGTCTTCGTGGTGGCGCCGGACGCGGTCTCGCTGCCCGAGGACGTGACGCACGTCCTCGATCCGCGTCGTGGCCAGGGCGCCGCGGTGCGTGCTGCGCTCGACGCTGCGAGCGCCGAGGGAACCGCAGCGCCCTACCTCGTCGTCAACGCCGACCTTCCCTGTGCGACAGCTCGCGACCTCCTGGCGCTCGCGGGCGCAATTCCCGAGCACGGGCTTGCGATCGCTGCTGCCGCGGATGGGACGACGAACGCGCTCGGTCTCGCCGACCAGAATGTCTTCGAGCCGCTCTACGGGCCGGGCAGCGCGGAGCGTTTCGCCGGCCTCGCTGAGTCGCGGCTCGTTGCCGCGCCAAATCTCGTCGACGACGTCGACACGCTCGACGACCTCGCGCGACTCGCGGCGCGGCTCGGCCCGAGCACGACGCGCGCGGTGATCGCTCGACGCATCAGAGAGGCTGCATGAACGTCGCAGTGCTCTCGGGTGGCGTCGGTGGCTCGCGGTTCGTGCGCGGTCTGCTCGGCGTTGTCGATCCCGCGGACGTCACGATCATCGGCAACGTCGCAGACGATCTCGAGGTGCTCGGGCTTCACGTCTCCCCCGACCTCGACAGCATGCTCTACACGCTCACCGGCCTCGCGGACGAGGAACGCGGCTGGGGGCGCGCCGACGAGACGTGGAACGCGCTCGACACCGTCGCGACGCTCGGCGGTGAGTCGTGGTTCAGGCTCGGCGACCGAGACATCGGCGTCCACCTCGTGCGCACGCAGCTGCTGCGCGAAGGTCTGCCGCTCTCCGAGGCGACCGAGCGGATCGCGCACGCGCTCGGGCTGCAGCCTGCGCTATTGCCCGCGACCGACGATCCAGTGCGCACGTTCCTCGAGACGCCCGCGGGCACGTTCCCGTTCCAGACCTGGTTCGTCGCGCGCGGTCACCGGGACGAGGTCGACGCGGTGCACTACGCGGGCTCGCCCGAGGCGACAGCCGGTCCGGGCGTGATCGCCGCCCTCGAGGGCGCCGATGTGATCATGATCGCCCCGAGCAACCCATACGTCTCGATCGCGCCGATCCTGGCCGTCGAGGAGATTCGGGATGCGCTCGTCCGCCGCACGGTGCCGTGCGTCGCGATCAGCCCGCTGATCGACGGGCGTGCGGTGAAAGGGCCGGCCGACCGGATGCTCACCCGCCTTGCAGGCGGCACCTCGCCGGCCCACGTCGCGGCCTGCTACGAGGGCCTGCTCGACGTGCTCGTGATCGATGAGAGCGACGCGCCGTCGGAACCGATTCGCGGCGTCGGCCGCACGATCGTCACGCAGACGCTGATGACCGACGTTGCTGCCGCCCGCCGGCTCGCCGCTGCCGCACTGCACGGGTCGGGGACACTCGCATGAGAGTCGCGATTCTCGGAGGAACGGGTAGCTTCGGCCGGGCGCTGGCCGGGCGGCTCGGCGCGCTTGGTG
>JACDGR010000189.1 GCA_013821525.1 Actinomycetota bacterium | reverse complement strand
GGATACGGAGGAGGCCCGGATCGCAGATCTCGAGCTGTCGGCTCGCGATGCTGAGCAACGGGTGAAGCGCGCGGCGCGCGGTGCCGAGCGCGAGGAGTTGCTGGCGCAGCTGGAGGAGCTCGCGGCCTGGTATCGCGATCTGGTCGCAGTTGCAGTCGGTGCCGAAAGTGCGGCGATCCACCGCGACAAGCTCACCGAGTTGCGCAGCGACGCGACGCTCGACCGCATCGTCGGCGCCGAGCGGGCAGCCGAGGCGGTGCGCGAGCTCTGGCGACGCCTCGAGGAGCTGAATCTCGCACCGCAGCTCGCGCTCGAGGCGCTGTTCATCGCCATCGCACGCGAGCTGCCCGTTTAATACTTCAAAGTTCAGAAGTAAAGATTGCTCAGGATTTCCGGCGTGCTGCCGATACCCGAGCACTGAGTCGGGCGTCGTGGGCGGACGATGCTCTCACCGAACGAGGGAGAGCGCACGGTGGTCGCCGTTCCGTCCATGGGCAGGACCAATCAGGTCACCCTTCGCCGCGCAGCGCCCGAGGCCGATGCGACGCGCGATCTGTACGAGCGCTACGCGCGCCAGATCTACGTGTACTGCCTGCATCAGCTCGGAAACAAGGAAGAGGCTGAGGATGCGATGCAGTCCACGTTCCTCAACGCCTTCCGTGGTTTCAGGCGCGGGGTCGACCCGGAGTTCGAGTCGGCGTGGCTGTACAAGATCGCGCAGAACGTCTGTCTGACGCGTCAGCGCTCCACGAGCCGGCGCCGCCGTGTCGAGACGCCCGGCGATCTCGATGCGATCCAAGACGTGTTGCCGGCGCACGCCGCGGAGTGGGATGAGCTGATCGGGCTCCCCGAGGCGCTCGGGGGAATGCCGGAGCAGCAGCGCCGGGCGCTCCTCCTGCGCGAGTGGCAGGGACTCTCCTACAAGGAGATCGCCGAGGAGCTCGACCTGTCGCAGGCTGCCGTCGAGACGCTGCTCTTCCGCGCCCGCCGCTCGCTCGCCGCGGGGCTGACCGAGCGGGCCGCAGGTAAGAACGTGCTCCGCAAGGTGCGCGCGGGCGGAGACGTAGGCTCCCTGCTCACATTGCTCTAGGAGAAAACAGCGCGCCAGATCACGGCGACCGCCGTAGCGGCAGCGAAAGTCGCTCGGCCCCACGGCTACACTAGGCGCGCTGTTCGCAGCAATCCTGTGCGCTCAGCTGTTTCCGCGCCGACGTAGCTCAGCTGGTAGAGCACTTCACTCGTAATGAAGGGGTCGGGAGTTCGAGTCTCCCCGTCGGCTTGCTCTCGTCTCGCGACCCCAGGGCGACGCGCACCGGCACTCTGGAGCCGATGGCCACACCCGAATCCGTCTGGGACTATCCGCGGCCGCCGCGTCTCGAGGCGACGGCGAAGCTGCTCCGCGTCGTCTTCGGCGGTGAGGTGATCGCAGAGACCTCGCGCGCGCACCGCGTGCTCGAGACGAGCCACCCGCCCGTCTACTACTTCCCGCTTGCGGACATCCGGGAGGGCACGCTGATCTCGTCAGCGGGGCGCGCGACCTTCTGCGAGTGGAAGGGCAACGCCTCCTACTTCGACGTCCTCGGTGGTGACGGGAGACGCGCCGAGCGCGCTGCCTGGGCGTACCCGGAGCCGTCGGCCGGCTTCGAAGCGATTCGCGGCGCTGTTGCCTTCTATCCCGCCGTGCTGGACGAGTGCACCGTGGACGGCGAGCGGGTCGAGCCTCAGCCCGGCGGCTTCTACGGTGGTTGGGTGACGAGCGACCTGATCGGCCCGTTCAAGGGCGGGCCGGGCAGCGCCGGCTGGTGAAGGTCACGCAGGCCTCTACGACGCAAGTGCTGCAGCGACCGAGTCGTGCACTGCCAGATGCCGGTCGAGGCCGCTCACCCGAAGGGCGCGCCGGGGCTCGGGCTGCGGGGCGGCGAGCAGAAGCTCGCGATCTCCGAGTGCTGATCGCGCCTCGACCAGCGTCCCGAGTGCGGTCGAGTCGATGAACTCGACCTCGGCCAGGTCGACGACGATCCGCCCGCTGCCGGTCGCGATCGCATCGGCCAGCCCGCGCCGCACCTCCTCTGCGTTGAAGAGGTCGAGCTCACCCGCGAGCGTCAAGACGGCAGCGCCATCCGTGGTCTCGACGGCGCGGACGGGCGGCTCGCGGAGCGGTGCTGCGGGATCGTCTGGCATGGGACGATTAGATCACCTCGCTTGCCAAGCCGATCGGAGATCCAGATCGTGCGTCGCTTCCCTTGGCCGGGAGCGGCCACACTGAGCAAGTGAGGGCGCCCGGATGAAGCTTCTGCTTGCGACCCGTGTGTTCAACCTTGCCTCGGCGCCGGGCGCAGTGTGGGCGTAGCGAACCTGACCTCGACCGTGTCGCGGATCGACACAGCGACAGGACGGGTGACGGCGACGGTGCAGGTCGGCAACGGCCCCTATGACGTGGAGTGGGGGTTCGGCTCAGCGTGGGTCTCGAACTCCTCGGACGGGACCGTCTCCCGCATCACCGGCACGAAGGTCGTGAAGGTGATCAAGGTCGGCGTCGAGCCGAATGGTCTCAGCGCGATCGGCCGCTACCTCTGGGTCACCGACCACACGGCCGGGAAGCTGCTGCGGCTCGACCCGCAGACGAACAAGGTGACAGGCAGCGTCGCGCTCGCGGGCGCGGATTGGGTGACCGCTGCTGCCGGGTCCCTCTGGGTCTCGCAGGAGACCAATCAGGTCGCGCGCGTCGATCCGGCGAGCTTGCGGTGCTGGCGCGCGTGCCGGTGAAGCGCAACCCGCTCGGCTCGGCGGGCGTCAAAGGACAGCTCTGGGTGCCCTGCATCGACTCGTCGGTGATCGTCGTGATCGATCCGCACACGGCGAAGGTCGTGCGTACGATCCCGGGCGGCCCGTCTCCGATCGTCGTGCTGCCTGCCGGCGGGCACGTCTGGGTGTCGCATACGACGGGCAATGCGCTCTGGCGTCTTTAATCTTCACCCCGTGGAGCTGCTCGACTATCGCGACCGCTTTCCGATTCTCGCGTCGACGACGTATCTGATCAACCATTCCCTCGGGGCGATGCCCGCCGAGGCGCAGGTGCGGCTCGAGCAGTTCGCACACGAATGGGCGACGCGCGGCGCGCGCGCGTGGGGGGAAGGCTGGTGGGCATCGCCGGTGCGTGTCGGCGACCTGCTCGGCCGCGTGATCGGCGCACCGGCGGGCTCGACGGTGATGCACCAGAACGTGACCGTCGCCGAGGCGATCGTTCTCTCGTGCTTCGACCTGAAGCCGCCGCGCAACCGCATCGTCTTCGAAGCCGGCCTCTTTCCGTCAGTGCGTTACGTGCAGCAGGCGTGGTCACGATTCGGCGCTGAGATCGTGGTCTGCGAGGACGCGGAGGCCGTGATCGAGGCGATCGACGAGCGAACGCTGCTCGTGCCCGTGTCGCATGTGCTCTACAAGACTGCGGAGATCCAGCCGACCGAGCGGATCGTCGAGCGTGCTCACGAAGTCGGCGCGCACGTCTGCCTCGACGCGTACCAATCGGCAGGCGCCGTGCCGCTCGACGTCACGGCGCTCGGCATCGCGTTCTGTGTCGGCGGATCCGTCAAGTGGCTGTGCGGCGGGCCAGGAGCCGGGTGGCTCTACGTCCGGCCCGATCTCGCCGAGCAGCTCGAGCCGGCGTTCGCGGGCTGGCAGGCGCACGCGCGTCCGTTCGACTTCGAGCCGGAGATGGCGCCGGCGGCGGGTGCGGCGCGCTTCCTGACCGGCACGCCGATCGTCGCGGCGAACTACGCGGCGAGCGCGGGCTACGAGATCATCGAGGAGATCGGCGTCGAGCGCATCCGCCAGAACTCGATGCGGCAGACCGCGTTGCTCGTCGATCTCGTCGACTCGGCCGGCTTCGAGCTGACCTCGCCGCGTGAGCCCGAGCGACGCGGCGGATCTGTTGCCTTTCGTGTGCCCGACTTCAAGGCCGTGCATGCCGAGCTTGCGCGGCGCGAGATCATCTGCGACTCGCGACCGGACACCGGCCTGCGCTTCGGCCCGCACTTCTTCACAACGGAGGATGAGATCCGGTTTGCAGTCGACCAGGTCGTCGACATGCTCGCGACAGGCGCGCACCTGCAGCGCGAAGCCGCTCCCGCGGGGTACTAGCCTTAAAGGAGATCCCGCAGACGAGACGCAGTTTCCGGTGCGGTCGGTTCGTCCTCGTGGCGCACGTAGACATATGCGGGGCCGCGGATGGTCGCCGCGACCGCCCGGAGCTCGTCGTCGGAGTAGGGCGGCTCGCGTAGCCGGAGATAACGGAACGGCTCCGCACCAGCGTCTCCCACGCGCACGATCCCGTCGGTCTCTTGCCATGACTCATCGCGAAAGTCCCACGCGAGCCGGATCTCGGGTGGGATCGACCCCTGGACGAACGAGAGCGTCCCGTTGTCCCGCGGGCCCTCATAGACGACGCGCACCGGGCCGAGCCGGTCGCCGAGAGCTAGGACGCGCTCGAGGAACGTCGTCACGCGGTCGAGGCGGACGAGTGAGAACTTGACCGAGAACTCGAACCCGTCCGGAACCGCCTCGGCCCAGCGCCGGAACTGGTCGGCGCTCGGGAGCCGGTATCCGGTCGAGTTCAGCTCGACCGTGTCGAACCGCACCGCGTAGAAGGCGAGGAACTCCGTCGGCTGCATCCCTTCCGGGTAGAACCCGGGCCGCCAGGACGGGTACGACCACCCCGAGGTGCCGATCTTCACGGCCATGCCCAAACCGTACGTGTCCTGGGGCCTGTCCCCGGGGCAAGTCTCGTCTGGGCGGCGGCGGTGCCTCTGTCCGGGCGCGCGAGTACCGTCATGCGCCCCATGACCGACCACCTCGACGAGTCCGCGAGCACGATTCGCGTCCACGATCACGGCTTCGTCCGGCTCGACGACTCCATGGCCGACGACCTATCGGTGGTCAACGGCGCGCGGGTTTCCTTCGCGAAGCGGAAGGACGAGATGTCAGGAGCCGACGAGGGTCTGATCCGCTTCCTGATGCGCGACCGCCACGGGTCGCCCTTCGAGCACAACGCGTTCCGCTTTCACATCCGCTGCCCGATCTTCGTGGCGCGCGAATGGTTCAGACACCGTATAGGCAGCTTCAACGAGTTCAGCATGCGGTACGCGAAAGCGACCGATGACTTCTATCTGCCGGCCGCCGAAGACGTGCGCACACAGGTGGGAAAGCCCGGGGCGTACAGCTTCGAGCCCGTCTCCGGCGAGCTCGCGGCGCAGGCTCGAGACGAGATCCAGGCGGTGTACGACCAGGCTTTTGACACCTACACCCGGCTCGTCGAGGCCGGCGTCGCGCGCGAGCTCGCTCGGGCAGTCATGCCTGTCGGCGCCTACACCCAGTTCTACTGGACGGTCAACGCCCGGGCGCTGATGAATTTCGTCTCGCTCCGCAACGCAGAATTTGCTCAGCGGGAGATCCGGGTCTACGCTGAGGCGGTCGAGTCGCTGTTTGCTGCAAAGATGCCGTTTACGCATGAGGCATTTGTGGCAAACAACAGGGTGGCTCCCTAAGCAGGGGTTAAGAGTTCGACCCTGAACGGGTGATTTACACCAGTCCTAACACGTTTGTAACAGTCTGCCACTAAGTTCTGGATTAGCAGCTCTCGAAAATGGAATAACGCCACTGTCCGCGGCGTTGGAATGGTTGACGGATGACGCGCCTCCAGCGCGCCCGTCTTCCTAAGACCGAAGGAGTTCGTTGACCCAAATCAGCATGACCACGGCTGTCGCCGAAGCCCTCGAGGGGCTTCTCCACCTGCGCGGTGAGCACGGGGCGGTTACCCCTATCGACATCGCGGATGCCGTCCTGGCGCACGATCTCGACGAGGCCGAGGCCGAATCCCTCGCCCACGAGCTCGACGCGCACGGCGCAGCGCCGGAGCAGGAGGAAGAGCCTGAGCTCGACCTCTCGATCGGAACCGGCCTCTACACGACCGATTCATTCCAAATGTTCCTCAACGAGGCCGGCCGCTACCCGCTGCTCACCGCTGCGGAAGAGGTCGAGCTTGCGAAGCGCATCGAGAAGGGCGACATGATCGCGAAGGAGCGCATGATCAACTGCAACCTTCGCCTCGTCGTCTCGATCGCCAAGCGCTACCAGACGCAGGGCATCACGCTCGGCGACCTCGTGCAGGAAGGCGTTCTCGGCCTGATCCGCGCCGCGGAGAAGTTCGACTGGCGCAAGGGCTTCAAGTTTTCGACGTACGCGACCTGGTGGATCCGCCAGGCCGTGCAGCGTGGCGTCGCCAACAAGGCCCGCACGATTCGCATTCCCGTGCACGTCGTCGAGCGCGAGCAGAAGGTTGCCCGCGCGCGCCGCGAGCTCGTCGCGACCCTCGAGCGTGATCCGACGGCGGAGGAGCTCTCCGCTCACTCCAAGCTGCCGTTGAACCACGTCGAAGAGGTGATGGCGGCCGCACGCGCGGTTGCCTCGACCGACATGCCCGTCGGCGACGACGGAGACGCATCGTTCGGCGATCTGATCGCCGGCACCGGCCCGTCGACCGAGGAGGAGGCCTCGTCCTCGCTCCGCGATCTCGCGGTGCGCCAGGCCGTTGCGAACCTCCCGGATCGCGAGCGTGACGTGATCGAGCTTCGCTTCGGTCTCGTCGGTGACGGCCCCGCATCGCTCGAGGCGATCGGCAAGCAGCTCGGTCTGACCCGTGAGCGCGTGCGGCAGATCGAAACCGAGGCCCTGCGCAAGCTC
>JACDGR010000188.1 GCA_013821525.1 Actinomycetota bacterium | reverse complement strand
AGTTTGGGCAAGTTGGGGTTGGTTTTCGTCGGATTTGGTCGGCGCCGGTGGTTTCGCGGTGAGGACTGGGCGGCCGGCGAAGCCGTTGGAGGCTCATGCGGCGGATGGGACTCGTAGTGATGCGGGTTCGCGTCGTGTTCCGGGGTCGCGGCGTCGGGTGAAGTCGGGGCCGCAGGCGCCGTCGGTGCCGTTGCTTGTCGGTGGGCGGCAGCCGGTTGTCGTGCCTTCGGGGTTGCCGGAGGATGTCGCGGCGGAGTTCGTGGCGTTGGCTGAGGGGTGCGCGTCGATTTTGGATGCGGCGGATGGGCCGATGGTGTTGGCGGCGGCGACGATGTTGGCGCGGGCGAAGGCGGCGGGTCGGGTGGTCGCGGCTGAGGGTGTGTTGACGCTGAATCGGTTTGAGGCTTCGGTGGAGAATCCGGCGGTGAAGGTGGAGCGGGATTCGTGGGCGTCGTTTCGTCAGTTCGCGGAGCAGTTGGGGATCGGGCCGGCGTCGCGGGCTCGGTTGGCGGGGTTGGTGGGGGAGCAGCGTGAGGCGGTTGAGGAGATGGACGAGCTCGCGGAGATGCGTGATCGGAAGGCGTCCGCCGGCTAGTGGTGGCGACGTTGACGAGCTCGCGGCCTCGGCCGGCGCGGACGCTCGGTCCTTCGGTAGCGAGGTTCTTTGAGCGGCGGTTGCGGCATTCCGCGGGGCCTCGGGCGGGTGAGGGGTTTGTGCTGGAGGATTGGCAGCGTGACGATCTCGACTTGATCTACGAGGTGGACGCGGCGGGTCGTCGCGTGTGGCGCCGTGTGTTGTGGGGGCAGGCGCGGGGGAATGGGAAGACGCCGACGTGTGGCGGGATCGCTCTGCTTGAGTTGATGGCGAACGACGACGCGCCGCGTGTGTTCCCGGCGGCTGGGGCGCGTGACCAGGCGAAGCTTCTGCTTGAGTTCGTGAAGCCGGCGGTGGAGCAGGGACCGCTTCGCGACTATCTCGCCGTCCGGGCGAACGCGGTGCTGCGACCGAGTGTCGGCGGTGTTCTGCGCGTCTTGTCGGCGGATGGCGATCTTCAGCACGGGTTGAACGTGTCGTTCGCGCCGATCGACGAGCTGCACGTGTTCAAGACGGCGAAGCAGCTCGAGTTGTACTACGCGTTGGCGACGGCGTTGAAGCGTCCCGGGTCGTGGGAGATGAGCATCACGACGGCGGGTTGGTCGAAGGTGTCGCTTCTCGGCGAGCGGTACGACGCGATGTTGGAGTCGCCCGACGTGTGGGTGTCGGAGGACGGCTTCACGACGATCGCGCGGGATCGGGACGCTCAGGCGCTGATGATCTGGCGTGGCGCGCCGGCCGAGGCTGATCCTTCGGATCCGGCGGTGTGGCGTGGCGCGAATCCGGCGTCGTGGGTCGACTTGGACTATCTGCGGATGCAGGCGCACGGGTTGCCGGCGAACGTGTTCCGCCGGCTCCACTTGAATCAGTGGACGGAGGGGAACGAGCAGGTCATCGCGCCGTCGGCGTGGGATGCGTGTGGCGACGCGGGGTTGGTCGTCGAGGATGGTGCGGCGGTGTGGCTCGCGGTGAACGCGAATCCGCGGCGCGGGTCGGGTGCGCTCGCCGTCGTTTCGCCGCAGGGCGAGACGCAGCGCGCGTTGGTGCAGACGTTCGCGGTGGAGGAGGGTGAGCGCGTCGAGGAGCGTCTTGAGGAGCTCGTGGCGGGCGCGGTGCGCGCGGCGATGGTTCGGTGGCGCGTGCAGTGCCTCGCTTACGACCCGTGGCAGTTGGACGACACTGCGAAGCGGCTCGAGCGTGAGGGTGTGCCGTTGTATCGGGGGGTGCGTTCGTCGTCGCCGGGGATGCCGCAGACGGACCCGTTCATGGTGCCGGCGTCGCGAATGTTGTATCGGCACGTCGCGGAGGGCACGATCCGGCACGACGCGGGGCGTGACGCGCGGCGCCAGGTGCTCGCGGTAGGCGCGAAGCAGCTCGGTCGGGATTCGTGGCGGATCGTTAGGCCCGAGCCGCCCCGGCCGGGCGCGGATGCGCCTGAGGTTGGCGCCGCGTTCGCGCTCGCGATGGGTCTCCTCGCTTGTGAGGAGCACCCGGTATACAACGGTCCGCAGATCGAGGCTTGGTAGTGCCGCGGTGGGTTGCGAGGATCGTTTACGCGGTGCGTGGGAAGCGTCGGGTGCGGTTGCATTTGCGGGACGCTCCCGGGTTCGACGCGCCGACGTTGGACGGCGTTCTCCTCGGCCGGTGGGCGGCGCATTACGTGCTGCTGATGCCGCATCTGGTGCAGTCCGGCGGGTCGCGGGTGCCGCTCGAGGGTCTGGTCGAGGTGCCGGCGGAGAACGTCGTGTTCGTGCAGGTTCTGGTGGCGGCGTCGTGATCCTCGCGACGCGGAGCGGTGACCGCGAGGTGCGCTCCTTCCAGTCCGGCGGTGTCGACTCGGCATGGTGGGTTGGTGGGGCGCCGAACACGGGCAGCGTGTACGGCATCCCGGCGGTCACGGCGTGCGTCCAGTTCGCGTCCTCGGCCGTCGCAGTGCTCCGCATGCGCGTCTGGACGGGGGACGGGTCGACGCTCCGCCGCGTCTCCGGCGCGTGGCAAGCGCGCCTCCTCGCGGGCGCGCCGAACGACGCTCAGACCGACTTCGGGTTCTGGGAGACGATCGAAGAGTCGCTCTGCTACCGCGGCAACTCGTACGTGTGGAAGATGGCGGGCCCGGACGGCCGCGTCTCCCAGTTGTACGCCCTCCACCCGGACCAGGTCTCGGCGACGCTCGTCGGTCGCGAGCCGCGGTACACGGTGCGTGTCGGTGACGGCTTCCTCGACCCGATCGGGAAGGGTCGCGGCTCGTACGAGGTGCCGCAGGGCAGCATCCTCCACATCCGCGGCTTCGGTGACGGCGGGTATCTCGTCGCGCCGTCGCCGATCACGCGGCACCGCCAGATGTTCGACGCGGCGGGCGCCCAGATCGATTATGAGGCGTCGTTCTATCGGCGTGGGGCGCGTCCGTCGATGGTCGTGACGCTCCCCGGCCAGGCGGACGCGTTGCAGCGCGCCGCGGCTCGAGCACAGGTGCAGGAGGTGTACGGCGGGCCGCAGAACGCGGGGAAGGCGATCGTCCTCGGCTCCGGCGAGACCGTCACCCCGATCAGCCTCACGCAGGACGACGCGCAGTACATCGAGGCGCGCAAGTTGTCGATCGCGGAGATAGCGCGCGTGTTCAGCGTCCCCGTCAGCCTCGTAACGGGTGAGCAGTCGCGGACGCCGGAGCAGGAGCGGGAACGCTGGCTCTCGTTCGGGCTGCGGCCACGACTGGCGCGGATCGAGGCGGCGTTCCGCGCTGATCCGTCCCTGTTCGGCCGGGGGGCGCGTGTGTTCCCCCGGTTCGACACGAACGGCGAGGTGCACGGCGACGTCGCGACGGAAACGGCGCGGCTTGTGACGCTCGTACAGGTCGGCGTGATGACGCCGGACGACGCGCGCGCCGAGCTCGGCCTCGACCCGCTCCCGAACGGCCAAGGCCAAATCCCGCAGCTGACGCCTGTGGGAGGCAGCCCTAACAAGATCGGGCCAGTCGCGGGGAAGCCCGACGATCAGGCGGCGGCGTGATGCTGCATCGCACGTGCGAGCAGTGCGGCGGGACGTTCCACGCCCGCGCGTACAAGGTGAAGGCGGGCAAGGCTCGGTTCTGCTCGCGGGACTGCTATCGGGCGTCCGTGGCGGCTCCTGTACGCCTCTGCGATGAGTGCCGGGAGCCGATCCAGCAGACGTCGTGGGCGGCCGAGTCGCGGTTCTGCTCGCAGACGTGCTATCGCGCCGCTGTTCCTCGGCCCGCGTGGCGCGGCGGACGGGTCGTCGGCGCCGACGGCTACGTGAGCGTCTGGGATCCGGATAGTCCGATGGCGCGTCGTGACGGCTACCTGTATGAGCACCGAGCGGTCGTCGCTCGGGAGATCGGGCGCCTCCTGGTGCCCGGCGAGGTCGTCCATCACGTGAACGGCGATCGCGCTGACAACCGGCCGGAGAACCTGGTGCTCTTCGCGTCGCAAGGCGACCACATGCGGCATCACCGCGCCGCCCTGACCCACCCTCGGATTAGGTGACCCCCATGAGCAGCATTTTGAAGCCGGCCAGCGAGTCGGAGCGTCCGCCTGTCGTCGAGTCGCGCACCGTCCGCGTGGCGCGTCTCGCCGACCTCGAGTGGCGCGCCCCGGACGGCACCGGCGACGGCGCTTACACCTTCATCGGGCACGCCGCCGTGTTCGGGCAGACGACGACGCTCTATCAGGGCCGCTCGTTCGCGATGACGGAAAGCGTCGCCCCCGGCGCGTTCGACGCGGTGCTCGCGTCGATGCCGGACGTCCACCTGAACTTGAATCACGACATGAGCCGCGTCATCGCGCGCACCGGCGTTCGAGGCGTCGGCGCGCTCGAGCTCTCCGTCGACCAGGTCGGCTTGCGCGTCTTCGCGCGGCTCGACTCGGCCGACCCGGACGTCGCGGCGCTTGCGGTGAAGATGAGTCGCGGTCTCGTCGATCAGATGTCGTTCGCGTTCACGATCGGCGGGTACGAGCTCGTGACGACCGCCGTCGACGAGTTCGAGACGGATCACCGCACGATCACCGCGGTATCGAACCTGTACGACGTCTGCGCGTGCGCCCAAGGCGCGTATCCGCAGACGGACGCCAGCCTCCGCAGCCTCTTCGCTGCGTACGGTCGCGCCGGTATCGACCCGGCGGGCTACGAACCGAACCGCTCGCCGCGAGGCGAGGGGGCGGAAGGCCGTCGCTCTCCTGAGGGTGGCCACGTAAGAGCCGCGCACGACGCCGAACGGGCGCGCGCGCTCAAGGCTCGCCACACCGACCACACGAAGGACGAACGATGACCATCGAGCAGCTTCGAAAGATGCTCCAGGACGCGTCCAAGCGGGTACACGAGGCGGCGGACGTCGTCCTCGCCCTCCCCCAGGACGCGCCCGACGAGAAGCGGCACGCCGCGGTTTCCAGTCTCACGGACGCCGAGACCGAGGCGAACCGGTGCCGCGACAACCTGAACACCGCCGAGGCGGCCCAGCGGGCGCGTGACGCGTTCAAGATCAGCGACGAGCCGGCCCAGGCCGGCGAGAAGATCGTCGACCTCGACGAGCAGCGCGAACGCGCAGCGGGCGGGGATCGGGACACGCGGATCGACGGGTTCACGGGCGAGGCGCGCGTCGGCCTCGGCATGGACGTGTTCGTTCGCATGTCGAACCGGGAGGCGCGCGGCGGGACCGGCCACTTCGGCGAGTTCTGTCACAAGCTCGTTTCCGACCCGACGTACCGGAACGAGCGGAAGCGGCTCGCCGGCGCCCAGGAGAAGCGTGTTCTTGCGGAGGGCACGACGAGCGCCGGTGGTGCGCTCGTCCCGCCGCAGTACGTGCAGGACATCCTCGACCTTGCTCGTGCGCAGGCCGTGGCGTTCAAGGCCGGCGTCCAGATGCGGCAGACGAACACGAACCTCGTCTACCTCCCCAGCCTCACGGCTGGCGCGACCGCAGCGTGGGTCGCGGAGAACGGCGCGGTCACCCCGACCGACCAGACGTTCGCCCAGCCGAGCCTCTCCGTGTCGAAGCTGATGGCCGGCACGAAGAGCTCGAACGAGCTCGTGAACGACTCCGACCCGATGGTCGGCGAGATCATCAGGAACGACCTCGCCGCCGCGATCGCGCTGAAGCTCGATCTCGGCATCTTCGAGGGCACCGGCACGTCCCCGGAGATTCGTGGTATCGCGAACACCTCGGGCGTCACCACGCAGAACCTCGGCGCGAACGGCGCCGCGCTCACGATCGACAACCTCCTCGACGGCATGTACGCCCTCAACGCCGTCAACATCACGGACTACGAGAGTTGGGCGATGGTCGCGCACCCGCGCGTCCTCAACGGCCTGCGGAAGATCAAGGACACGACGGGGAACTACATCCTCGCCGCGGCCGGCGGCACGAACGCGCCGACCGTCGCCCCGAGCGTCCTCGGCCTCCCGATCTACCTCTCCTCGCAGCTGTCGATCGCTCGTACCGTCGGCACCGGCGTGACGAACACGAACGTCTACTTCGGTCGCTTCTCCGACGCGATCGCGATGATGAACGGCCCGTTCACCCTCGACGTCACGAATGACGGCGCGGACGCGACGAACTCCGGGTTCTGGAGTGATCAGCTCTGGTTCCGCGCGAAGCAGCGCGTCGGCTTCCTCGTCCGCCGCCCGTACGCGTTCAACGTCATCACCGGCGTCCTGTAAGCCGGACTCGACCATGCCCTCGCCGCCATCGTGGCGGCGGGGGCTTCGACGTGCCCCGAAACCCTGCCCCAGGAGACCCGTACCACATGACTCTCAGCAAAGACCAGATCGCCCGGTACGAGCAGGAAGCCGCCGACGAAGCGAACCTGCTCGCGCCGACGCGCGCCCAGTCCGAGGCCGACCTGACGCTGCACGTGCGGCGCACCGCGGGCCAGACGAAGGCGCCGCACGAGCTCGAGTCGGAGCGCGCCTCCGCTCAGCGCATCCTCGACATGCCGCCCGTCGACCAGGCGAACGAGGACGTCCAGGCGCAGGCCGTCGTCGGCGTCGAGGCGGACACGGCGATAACGGAGACGCTCGCCGCGCGCGAGGTCGACCTGAACGACGGCGCGAAGACGACGACGCCCGAGGGCGACGTCGCGCAGACCGACGTCGCGAAGGACACCGCGAAGGCCGCCGCCGGCAAGTAGCCCGGCGCGAACCATGCCGGGGCGCG
>JACDGR010000187.1 GCA_013821525.1 Actinomycetota bacterium | reverse complement strand
CCGTGCAACGTCCCGCGACGGACCGATCAGGTCCGTCCCGACCTGTCTCCTGGACTGATCGCACGAGACCTCCTTCTAAGCGTGCCTCGACCTACACCCGGCAACCGCAGTGAACAACTGGATAGGACAACTATAGAGGGCACTTGCCCCATTCGGGAAGCCTCTAGCGATGATCGTTCGTTGTTGGGAGACTTCGCGTCATGCCCGCCACCCAGACGCCGCAGCGCATCCAGCTCGGCCGTGAGCTGCGGGATTGGCGGGAGCGGCGAGGCATCGACGGAGCAGCAGCCGCCGGGGCACTGATGTGCTCGCCGAGCAAGCTCAGCCGGATCGAGTCAGGCCATGCCACCGTGTCGCCGCTGGAGTTGGAGACGCTGCTTGCGCTCTACCGGGTCCCGGAGGGTGACCCGACTGAGCGGATCAGGGAGATAGCGGGCGAGGCACGGGAGCGACCGAAGCGGTACCGGGTGGCGCCCTGGGTGCGGGCGTACATCGGCATGGAAGCCGAGGCAGCCGAGATCCTGTACTACCAGGTCGAGCTGATCCCCGGCCTGCTCCAAACCGAGAAATACACCCGGGCGGTCGCCGCCGCGTACGCACCGAGCTGGCAGCCGGCCGAGGTTGAGCGCCTGGTCCGCGTCCGACAGCAGCGCCAGGACCGACTGACCGGCGACGATCCTCCAGCGCTCACCGCCGTGATCCACGAGGCCAGCGTCCGCACCCAAGTCGGCGGCCCGGCCGTGCTCGCCGAGCAACTGGCCCACCTGCTGAGGATGAGCGAGCTGCCGAACGTCACGCTACGTCTGGTCCCGTTCACGGTTGGCGCACACGCGGCGATGGGCTCGCCGTTCACCATCCTTCGCCTGGCCGCGGACAGCACGCCCGTCGTGTACCTGGAAGACCTGTGGAACGCCGACTACGTCAACCGTCCGGAGCAGGTAGCCGCCTATACTGACGCCCTCAATCGCCTGCAAGAGGTAGCTCTCAACGAGCGAGCCACCATGGCGATGATCAAGGAAATCATGGGTGAGCAATGATCGACATGACCGGCGTGGCGTGGAGGACGTCTAGCTACAGCAACGGCGGCGGTGAGTGCGTGGAGGTGGCCGACCTGCCTAACGGGGTCCTGGTTCGCGACACCAAGGACCGGACCCGCCCGGCAGTGCAGTGGACAGCCGCCTCCTGGGCAACGTTCGTCGCGGGCGTGAAGCTAGGCGACTTCGGCCGCTGAGCCACACCCCGGCTTCCCGCGCAGGATCACGCGAAGAGAAGCCCGCGCTTGGGCGCAAGCGCTGAAGCCGCCCGTCGCGCCCAACCTCATCGACCCACCGGCCTTGCTTGGAGTCCCTGACATCCAGTCAGCAACCGACCGGCAACGGGTCGACGACCGGCGAGCGCCCGTCGGGCAAACGACGTTGCGTGACGGGCAGCCGCAGGACAGCTAGGAAGTACGGCCGTCGTCGCGTGGCCGGAGGGTGGCGTGGAGGTTGGCGCGTACCCGTGAGCTGGGGTGGCGGTCGATCAGACCGAGGGCGATCCGGCGGACAGCGGATCGGGCTGTGAGTTCGGTGGGTGCTCGGTGCACCGGGCACGCAAGGTCGGTGTGAGCGGCCTTAGGCGGGGTGGAGGCCGGGCGACGTGACGGATTCTCCCGGTAGCCACCGCGCTCGTGTCAAGACGATCATTCAATTGACCTGAGCGGTCCCGTGATCACAAGCGGAACGCGCGGATGACCTCATCACCCGATTGGCCGATTTTACCTCACCTTCTGTGATTGCCACAGAATAGGCGTAACCACTCGGCCGTATCCATCATCCGTGGCACGCCCCATAATCCCGGGCCGAACTCGGCGATCTTGCTACCGACGATAGTGCGGCCATGCGGCCTAGCGGCTGGGCCATTAGACCGCGTTGACACCACGTCATCGGTCAGTCACGCTGAGAATGCCAGCACTCCCAAAGAGTCTTTTGGAGGGAGGTGAATTAAATGAACGATCAGGACCTGCAAAAGCTCGTCGGCGATCTGGAGGTCAGCCTCCAGTCACCCGAGTGCTCGGACGTCGTGACGGACGACTGAGAGAACAACCCCTCGGGCCAGCGGGAGTTTCCGCAGGGGGCTCCCGCTGGCCTCTCTCACTTCTAACAAAGGCACTTCACATGACGAGCAGCAAGCAGCTTCCCTTTCCCGAAGTTGAGGTAACCAGCTCGACACTGGCCGCCGTATCGGCAGAGGTAGGAAAAGAACTGGGTAACGGCAAGTCCGAGAGTCCCAGCCTTTCTCTGTTTCGCGACAAAGAGTTCGCTGCGGCGATCATCGCAGGAGCTCAATCCGTCCTTGCGGACTTGATCCGTGAAGCGCAGGAGTATCTGGATGACGAGGAGGTCGGAGCCGCCTGTGTCCGTACGCCTGACAGCTCGGCGGGGGACGCCTACTCCGTCTTCCTGCGCACCACCATTATGCTGGCATTTACTTCATCGAAAGAGGTTCCCCTAGCTGACGACAAGTTGAATCGAACCCCTTTCACTATCTATGGCGCATCCGATGACAACAAGGCCGCGATGGAGTCCGCAGGTCTACGCAACTTTGCGCCGGATGCCGTCCTCGGCTTTCACAACGACGGAGCGTTCGCCGACAATCGGGTCTATCTTCCGGCTCTGGTCGGCCTACAGAACATTGTGCTGAACTACCGGCGACCAGGACGATTCTATTGGATACCATTCTCCTTGTGGACAGAAGGTATCAGTCTCGCTGATTCGTTGCGCGATCATTCTACCCGAATCAGCACTACACCCATCGCGCATCGGGAAGGTGGCGGCGGAGAAGTTGTTGTGGATCGCCAGGCAGTAATTGAGACCCCGATCATTTGGCGGGGCAACGCTACCTACCCTACAGTGTTTCTCAACGGTGAGCCGCTGGCCGATAGCGAGAAGGTATTTCGGGATATCCAGAAGTCGCTCGCGAGGAATCAGCGGCGATACTACACGGCCCAAAGCCCAACGCGGCTAACTCTAATCCGAAATGATCGGGGCGTCCACGCACGCGATGTACTTCAAGAGCCAATGGCCTCAGGCTCAACGGCAAGCCGGATGCTCCTCCGAACGATCTCAGCCTCGGGCATTGCGGTACCTGGGGTAGTAACCGCATCCTAGCCGCTCTTTGCGGCCAGGTGGTCGTAGAGGGACCGCGTTGCACGCTCCACGCCACTCGGATTGCTGCCGCCGCCCTGTGCAAGGTCGGGCTTGCCGCCACCGCGTCCGTCAATGGCAGCGGCAAAGACAGGTACCAGCTTATTCGCCGAGATTCCGCTCGTCCGCGCTTTTCCTGTGGTCGCAACAACAAACGCGACCCTATCTCCGGTCGATGAGAATATCGCAACGACGGCGGGCCGATTTTCTAGACGATCCCGAACGGCGACGGCAAGTGCGCGTAGATCATTGCCGCTCGCAATGGCTTGCGGAGTAGCTATAACCAAGGCAGTTCCGTTGACATCTGCGGCTGTCTCTGCCAGCTCTCCAGCTGACGATAGCAACGCGTTGACTCGCATCTCGTCCAATTCGCGGTCGGCCTGACGCAACCGCTCGACGACGCCGCTTATACGCTCGGGCAACTCCTCGGGGCGGGCCTTGAGCTGCTCTGAGAGCTGCGAAATAAGCACATGCTCCCGCGCAAGAAAGCGGAATGCATCCATGCCGACCAACGCTTCAACGCGTCGGACTCCGGCGCCGATGGATGCTTCCGAAAGGAGCTTTACCAGTCCGAGTTGCCCGGATCGATCTACGTGAGTGCCTCCGCAGAGTTCGCGCGAATAGTCGCCAATCTCGACGACCCGGACCTGATCGCCGTATTTCTCTCCGAATAGTGCCATCGCCCCGATCCGGCGCGCTTCATCCTGCGTAGTGATATAAGATCGCACCTCGTGGTCGTCGGCAAGGACGCTGTTGACTTCGTCCTCTACCTCCGAAAGGACGGACTCGGGGACGGCCCCCGTCGGAGAGGTGAAATCAAACCGCAATCGGCCCGGCGCGTTGAGCGATCCGGCTTGTGCGGCGGCGTCACCGAGATGCTTGCGCATCCCGGCGTGCACGAGGTGCGTTGCCGAATGCGAACGAGATATCGCACCTCGACGCGAAGTATCCACTATGGCGTACGCCAAGGCGCCGATAGTTACTTCTCCTGCGGCGACCACGCCGCGGTGAACCGAGAGCCCCGAAATTGGAGTCTGGACGTCGGAGACGGTGATCTCGAAACCATCGCCGCGCAGTACGCCGGTGTCGGCCTGTTGACCCCCTCCCTCGGCGTAGAACGGTGTGCGGTCGAGCACTATCTCAACGGCCGTGCCTGCTCCAGCCGCTGGCATTCCGACTCCGTCGACAATGAGACCGACAATCCGGCATTCAGCTGACAGCTCGGAGTAGCCGAGAAAGCTAGTGGTGCCCGCTGCGTCGAGTGCAGCTCTGTAAGCTGTGGCGTCGATATGCCCGGTCTTGCGGGCCACCGCATCGGCCCTTGCACGGTTTCGCTGCTCAGCCATCAACCTGCGGAAACCCGGCTCGTCAACGGTAAGCCCGGCCTCCGACGCCATCTCCAACGTCAGATCAATGGGGAACCCGTACGTATCGTGGAGCTGGAAGGCTTGATCGCCGGGCAGCTGCGTACCTCCCGCCCGCCTTGCGGTCGCCACTGCGAGGTCGAAAATTCGTGAACCAGCCGTGAGGGTCGAGAGAAATGCGTCTTCCTCGGCGCGGAGGGTTGCCGAAATGCGCCCGAAGTCGTTGGCCAACTCGGGGTATGAACGACTCATCGTGTCACGCACAACCTCCGCGAAAGACTCCAGAACCGGCTCGTGAACCCCGAGCAGCCGTGCAGATCGCACGATGCGGCGCAGCAGTCGGCGAAGCACGTAGCCACGGCCTTCATTTGAAGGCGTTACGCCGTCACCGATAATCATCACGCCGGATCGGGCGTGGTCTGCAATGACACGGAACCGAACGTCGTCCTCGACCCCAGTCGGTCCGCTATGACCGTACCGACGGCCTGACAGTTCCTCGGCACGAGCGATCACCGGGCGGACTAGATCAGTCTCATAGACGTTGTCAACATCTTGGAGTAAATAGGCCAGGCGCTCGACGCCCATCCCTGTGTCAATATTCCTGTTCGGCAGAGCCCCAACAAGGGGGAAGTTATCCTTGGTGCCACCCTCGCCGCGGACATCTTGCATGAATACGAGATTCCAGATCTCAAGGTAACGATCCTCGTCGGCCTCGGGACCCCCGTCACGGCCATGCGCGGCCCCGCGGTCATAGTAGATCTCCGAACTGGGTCCACAAGGCCCAGGAACTCCCATCGACCAAAAGTTGTCCGCCATCCCGCGTCGTTGAATGCGGTCCGAGGGCAGCCCGGCAATCCGGCGCCACAGTTCTGCGGCCTCCTCGTCGGTGCGATAGACGGTAACCCATATCCGATCGGGATCCAAGCCATAACCGCCAGCATCCTGGCTACCCGTGACGAGGTTCCATGCGTACTCAATAGCTTCCGCTTTAAAATAGTCTCCAAAAGAGAAATTGCCGGCCATCTGAAAGAAAGTGTTGTGCCTCGTGGTTCGACCGACCTCGTCGATATCCCCCGTGCGGACACATTTCTGAATAGATGTAGCCCTACGGAATGGCGCCGGTGAATCGCCGAGGAAGTACGGCTTGAACTGCACCATTCCTGCCGCTACAAACAGCAATGTAGGGTCATCAAGGATCAAGGAAGCACTCGGTACACGAGCATGGTCAGCTCTCGTGAAGTAGTCATCGAACCGACTAATAATCTCATGAGTACGCACGGGCTGACCTTCTTATTCCGACGCTGATGCTAGCGGCGACGTTGCAGGCCGCCACTGGCAAGTCTCCCGTTGGGCACTGCTTGAAGGTCAACCGGGGTGCGCTACGGCGTCGCTCCGCGTTGGCGCCGCCGCCGTGGTAGTGGTCCGGTGGCTGGTCGAGCGGGTTGCGGTCGAGGGGGGGTCTCTGCGGCGCTGGCGGCCGGGTGGGGCCTCGGCTGTTACTCGACCCGGGGCACGTTGATGACGCGCATAGACGCGCAGGGTCCCGCTCGGACACGGACAGGCGTGCCCGCAGAGTGGGAGCACCACCCCGGCCGACGTCGCGCCCGTGCGCGGCGCGCACACGGGGGTTCATGCCGCGTTCGGCGTCCATCCCCGGCCCTGCGAGAGGGGCTGTGACGGGCGCGTGACGGGGTCCAACCCGTCACCGCACCTACAACCGGACGAGTTAGCTGGGTGAGGTCGAATCGGGAACATCGCCGGACCCCGCCACAGCATGATCAACACATGCGGACTTCACTCGGCCGTCGGGTTACATCCCTAACTCTGCCCTGGTCAGAGCCACAAGAAGCCTCTGAGTAGCCGGGTGAGAAATCTAACCCCACCGACCGGACCTCACTCCCGACTTCACACCACCGTCGCGATCACTACGTCCGTGCACCGTCCAGTTGCCCAGTGATCGATTTCGGCAGAGGGACCGGACTACCGGTAGGCCGAACGGCCTAGTTCTGTGACAGTGAGTAGCAGTTTGTCTCGACTGCTGCTTACATAGCCATGATCGCGGCCGGGGAAACTGCAGTTCAGGCCATGTAAGCAGGCCCGATTACCGGCGGGACCGGCCATGAAGGCTGGGACCGGCCGATCCACGTCGCCGGGCCGCCCGGCCGGCGACGCGCAGCCCCCCGTGCGCGGCAGGTCGACGCGGCCCCACGTCCAGGCGCACGCAGACGCCCGCGTCCTGGGG
>JACDGR010000186.1 GCA_013821525.1 Actinomycetota bacterium | reverse complement strand
AGAAAAGCCCGAAGGCGATTCCCGAGTTCTGAACGTGGTGGATCGAGAGCGGACCGGCGACGTGCACCGATTCGTCAAGGCTCAGGGTGCGCGTGACGATGTGCTTTGTCACCTGGTCGGCCAGCACAGCCGCCACTGCGACCGCGACGAGACCGGCCCACTGCCAGGCGCCTGCTGCGAGCGAGCGCTCTGCGACCGACACGGGAGCGAGGCCATTCGTCGACGACCCGATCCGCACCTCGCGGAGCGGGCGCTCCGGGCTGACGGGGGTCTCGCTCAACGTGTGCTCACCATCTGCACTTCGTCAGCCGACGCGCCGCTGGTCTTCGATGCAGAACCGGGCCCACGGGATCGCGCGCAGCCGCTCCTCGCCGATCGGCTTGTCGCACATCTCGCACATGCCGTACGTCCCAGCGTCGATCCGCGCGAGCGCAGCATCGATCTCGGCAAGGGTCTGCGCCACACCCTCCTGGATGCCCGCGTCGAGCTCGCGGTCGTGTGTCGCGGTGGCGGTGTCGGCGAGATGGTTGTCGGTGCCCCCGCTCCCCACTTCTCCGAGCTCCTCCTCGATCGTGCCGGGGTTCTCGTCGTCCAGGAACTTGTCCGCCTTGGAAAGCCGCTCGCGCTCGTCGGTCAGGAGCGTGCGGAACTCTTCGGTGTCGATCGTGTTGCTCACGTGGTGTCCTTTCGGTTTGCGCTCGCGTGTACGAAACGGCGTTCGAGCTCGTCGGGGCCGATGCCCTCCGACGAGACTGTCCTCTCCCGCGAGGTGTCCCCGGAAACGACCTCGACGTCAGCGGCGCTCACGCGCCCAGGTTACCCCCAGGCGAAGTCGCGACCCGCCCACGGGCCGTCGTCCTCGCCCGGCCGAGCTTCGGTCACGGGCGGCAGCTGCGCTGCTTCACCCAGGGGCGCCCCGCCGAAAGGCGCCTCACCGGGGGCCGCCTGCTCACCCTCGGCCGAAGCGTCACCGCCGGGCTGCGAACCAGGCTCGGACACCCGCTGGAACTCGCGCGTGTCTTCTCGCTTCGGCCACTCGAGGAGCGGTGAAGCGAGCGCGTCCGCAAGGTCGGTTGCCGCGGGGCGCTCGCCTCGTGTCTCCTCGACCATCCCGAGCGCCGCGCGAAGGAGCGTCTCGACGCGCCGCGACTCGGCGAAGAGCCGTTCGCGCTCGGTCATCGCGGTGCGCATGATCGAACGAGCTTCCTGGTGGGCCTCGGCGATGATCACCTCTGCCTCGCGCTTGGCGAGATCCTTCGCCTCGGCAGCGGCGCGCTCGGCCGAGATGAGCGTCGAGGCGAGCAGGGTTTCTCTCTGCTGCACCCCGTCGAGCTGCTTCTCGACGTCCTCGAGCTTGTCGGTCAGCTCGCCGCGCTCGCGCCAGACGTCCTCGAAGCTCTCGGCGACGTCCTCCAGCACACGATCGACCTCGGGTCGCTTGTAACCAAGGAGCGCGCGCCCGGGGCGCACGTGCCTCAACTCAACGGGTGTGTAACGCATGTCTCTCTCCTCCTCAGTGGAGCCGCTCGACCACGGCGACAAAGATGCGATCGAAAATGATCAGGGCGAAGACGGCGATCATCGGGGTGAGATCGATCGCCCCCGTGCGCAAGGGACTCACGCGCCGCCAGAACCGCAGATACGGCTCGCAGACGTCGCTCAGAAACCGCTGGGCGGCTCGCAGCGAGTACGGCAATTGCACCCAGGTCGTCAGGATATACGCGAGGATCGCGAGGATATAAACGCTGACGAAGGCGTTCACGAACAGCTCGACTTCGGTGAGGGCGTCGAGCACCACGTCGCTCCCTTCGCGCCGGGAGCCGGGACTCCTACGCCTGGTTGAAGAACCCGCCGCGCTCGAGCAGCGCCGCACGTTGCTCGGCAGAGACCTCCACGTTTCGCGGCGTCAGCAGGAACACCTTGTCGGCAACGCGTTGCATGCCGCCGTTCAGCGCGTAGGTCAGGCCGCTCGCGAAGTCGATCAGGCGCTTCGAGAGCTCGTTGTCCGCACTCTGGAGATTCAGGATCACCGGGATCCCCTGCTTGTACTTGTCGGCGATCTGCTGGGCGTCGTTGAAGCTCCGAGGAAGCACCAGATGAACCTTGACGCTGCCTGGGTTCGGCACGGCCTCGATCTGCGGCCGCATCTCGCGAACACGCGACTCGCGCGACGGACGGACGGCAGGCACCCGCGAGGTGAGCGCGTCGGATTCGGACTCGGTCCAGTCGTCGAAGTCCTGGCCACGGCGGCGCGGGGTCAGCCGGCGAACGTTCGGCCGCTCCCGGTAGCTCTGCTCGAGATTCTCCTCCGCGACGAAGCCATCCTCGTCCTCCCAGTCGTCGTCCTCCTCAGCGATGCCGAAGTAGACGAGGGTGCGGTTCCAGAGGTCGCCTAGGGCCATGTGCTGGGGAGCTTAATCGTGAAAGAGGATCGAACCGACGCGCACGTACGTCGCCCCTTCTTCGGCGGCGACCCCAAAGTCCTGCGTGGTGCCCATCGAGAGATCCGCGAGACCGTGCTCGCGGGCCAGTTCTCGTAGCCCCGCGAACCAGGCGCGCGACTGATCGGGCGCCGTCGCGGCGGGTGGCATCGTCGAGAGACCCCGGACGTCGTGTTCGAGGAAACGGCCGATCTCGCCGGGCTCGATGCCGGCTTTCGACAGCTCTCCGGCCAGGTTCACCTGAACGAGAGCGGGCACCTCGAGCCGTCGCGCCGCCGACTCGGAGTCGAGCGAGTGGACGAGCGTGCAGATCCGGTTCACGACCTTCACCTTGTTCGACTGTAGGTGCCCGATGAAATGCCAGCGGAACGCGTCGCCGTACTCGGCGTGCTTCGCCTCGAGATCCTGCGCTCGATTCTCGCCAACGGTCGTCACGCCGGCGTCGATCAGTGCCGCCATGTCGGCGAGCGCGACGTACTTGGTCGCCGCGACGACAGTGACCTCCGGTCCCACCTTTGCTTGCACCTCTGCATAGCGCGCGCGGATCTGCTCAGGCGAGAGCACCGATCACCCCCTGAACGCCGCGTGCAAGGCCGTCGCGCCGATGGGAGAAGAAGAGCTCGGGATGATCGTGCGTGCAGAGGTTCACCTGTTCGACCCGCTCGACACCGGCAGCGCGCAGCCTGCGCTCGGCGGCGCTCCAGAGATCGAGCTTCGCGTCGACCGTCAGGTCTTCGTCGAATCGCTCCGATACCTCTGGGCCGACCTCGTAGCAGCACGGCCCGATCGCCGGGCCGACGATCGCGGCCTTCGGCCCGTCGCCGAGCGCTGCCACCCCGGCCGCGATGATGCCGTCGGCGAGGCCGCGCCACCCGGCGTGCAGTACTGCCAGCGCACGACGAGGGCCAGTGGAGACGATCGCGATCGGCAGACAATCGGCGGACATTGCGAGGAGCGGGATGCCTCGCTCGTCCGTCCAGAGCCCGTCGCCGGCTTGCCCGCGGACACCGGCTTCGGCGCGTAGCACCGTGTCGGAATGCACCTGCCGGTTGAACGCGAGCCGGCCGTACTCGAGGCTAAGATCTTCGCAAGCAAGGCGGCGGTTCTCCTCGACGTTCGCCGCGTCGTCACCTGTGCCGCGTGTCAGGTTCAGCGACGCGTACGGCGCCACGCTAACGCCGCCCACGCGCGTCGTGAACGCGACCACGTAGCCCGGCTCGTGCCAGAAGATCATCCGAGGAGCTCCTTGCTGCGAGTGAGCAGCTCGTCGCGCGTGTTCAGCGTCGGATCGACAACGACTGCGGCAAGCAGGGCCTGCAGCGCCCGCCCGATCGCAGGCCCCGGTGCGTAGCCGAGTGCGATCAGATCGTCGCCGCTGACCACGAGATCGCGTAGCCGGTGCGGGCTTCGCTGCTCGCGCTCGACGACCTTGCGAAACGCCGCGAGCCGCTCGAGCTCTGCGACGGGTGGCGATACGCCCTTGCCGCGCAGGTCGGCCTGCTTGTGCTCGAGCAGATCAATCGCCAGCCCATCGCCGAAACGCGCCAGGAGCTTGCGCGCGCGAACCGGGTCTGCCTTGCCCGGGTCGAGCATGTGGCCGCGCACGATTCGCACGACGCGCCGGCGCAGCTCGTTTGGATACCGCAGCCGATCGAGAGCCACGCCTGCGAGCTCGGCGCTCACCTGCTCATGGCTCTTCGTCGAATATCCGTGCTTGGCGTAGTAGTGCAACCGGCCGTCCGTGCCGCGCCACGCGACGTGCGGCTTGCCGACGTCGTGGAACAGCGCGGCGAGCCGGACGCGGAGGGGCGCGCCCGCATCCGCCGCCGCCTGTACGACCTCGAAGGTGTGCTCGTCGACGGTCATGCTGTGGTACTTGCTCTCCTGCTCGAAGCCGACCGTCGCGGCGAACTCCGGCAGCAATTCGACGAGCACGCCGGTGTCCCGCGCGATTCGGAGGGCAGTGGCCGGCCGATCGCCCAGCAGCAGCTTCGACAGCTCCCCCATGCCGTCTGCTCCGAGCCCGCCGCCGATGCGCTCCGCCGAGACGAGCCGCACGCTTGCGGCACCGTCGCGCATCTGCCGGAGCGTTTGTTCGTCGGGCTGCAGTCCGAGCTGCGACACGAACCGAAGCCCGCGAATGATGCGCAGCGGATCCTCGGCGAAGCTGTTCGGTGTGACGGTGCGGAGTACGTGCGCCTCGAGGTCGCGTTGTCCGCCGAACGGGTCGACGAGGGCTCCATCCGAGAGCCGCCGCGCCATTGCGTTGACCGTGAAGTCGCGGCGCTCGAGATCCTCCTCGACAGTCGCAGTCGGATCGACGACGATCTCGAAGTCGTGACGACCGGGGCCGGTCGACACCTCGCGGCGCGGTGGCGCAAGCTCGATGCCAGCGGGAACCTTGCCGCGCAGTGGACGCTGGCGCGGGTAGTGACGCACCCCGACCGGGCGACCGGCAACAACGAGCTCCTCGGTCCCACCGTGCGGCGCCAGCGCGGCGCGCAAGCCGTCGATGTCGTAGCCGGGGACGAGAAAGTCGGCGTCCTTCGCCTCGACACCGCGCAGTGCGTCACGAACCGACCCACCGACCACGTAGGCTTCGAGGTCGAGGGAGCGGATGTACTCCTCGATTGCGTTGTTCCTCGAGCGCGTTCCGTGGTGCGACTCAGGCGAGAGCGATCGCCTCGACTTCGACGAGTGCGCCCGATGGCAGCTTCGCGACCTCCACGGTCGAACGCGCAGGTGGTGTGTCGCCGACGTATTTCGCGTACACCTCGTTCATCCCGGCGAAATCGTCGAGGTTCTGGAGGAACACGGTCGTCTTCACGAGCTGCGCGAGCGACGAGCCGGAGGCCTCGAGGATCGCGGTCAGGTTTGCGAACACCTGCTCCGTCTGCTCTGTGATGTCGCCGGGGACGAGTTCCTTCTCGCCGGGTCGCAGTGCGAGCTGCCCCGAGACGAAGACGAGGCCATTGGCTTTGATCGCCTGCGAGTAGGGCGCGCCCTGAAACGGTGCGGGTGCTGCTTCGGTGCGAACGGGTTCCTTGCTCACGTGCCCTCCTCCTCGGATGGTGGCGCGAGCCGGCAGGCCTGTCCGAGCGCGGCGCCGACCGCTTTGAAGATTGCCGTCAGCACATGCTGCGGGTCTGTTCCCTCGAGCAGGCGCACGTGCAGGTTGAGGCTGGCCGCTTCCGCGAGCTCGCGGAGAAAGCGCGAAGTCACGTCCGTGTTCAGACCGCCGACGCGCTGGCCTGAAAAGTCGACGTTCGTGACGAGCCGCGCGTCGTCGTCCCGCTCGAGCGCGGCGGCCGCGAGCGCTTCAGCTGCGGGAGCGAGCGCCCAGCCGATACCCGAGGCAGGGGGCGCGAGCCGGTCGCGGAAGGCGACGCCGAGGGCGTTGCCGGCAGCAGCGACTGCCTCGTCCGGGCTGTCGGGCGCCACCTCGAGGGCGACCTTGAACCCGCCGCTACGGGCCAGCTCATTGACGAGATGGTCGAGCACCGTCAACCCCGTTGCGACGTTCGCCGAGCCTTGCGCCGCTAGCGCGACGCGTACACCTGTTTGTGTCCTGTCCATTGCGACTGAGCGTACCGGGTTGCACGCCGCGGGCCTCCGCCCCCGCTCGGTGGCTACGTCTCGACGCGTTCGATGTGCGCGCCGAGCGAGCGCAGGCGCTCGTCGATGCGTTCGTAGCCCTTATCGATCTGGTAGGCATCGCCGATCGTCGACGTGCCTTCGGCGCAGAGCGCTGCGATCACCATCGCCATTCCTGCGCGGATATCGGGGCTCGACATCCGCTGGCCGAAGAGCGGCGACTTGCCGGTGATCACGACGCGGTGCGGGTCGCAGAGGATGATGCGCGCGCCCATCGACACGAGCTTGTCGACGAAGAAGAGCCGACTCTCGAACATCTTCTCGAAGACGAGCACCGTGCCCTTCGCCTGCGTCGCGACGATCACCGCGATTGACGTGAGGTCGGCGGGGAACTGCGGCCAGGGGCCGTCCTCGACCTTTGGGATCGCCCCGCCCAGGTCGTCCTTGATCTCGAGCTGTTGGTCGGGCGGAACGCGGATCCAGTCGTCCCCCAGCTCGACCTCGACGCCGAGCCTGCGCAACACCGGGAGCACCGGCCAGAAGTCGCCCGGCGCGACGCCCTCGATCGTGATGTCGCCGCCGGTGACGGCCGCCATGCCGATGAAGCTCCCGACCTCGATGTGCTCCGGCCCGATCGAGTAGGCGCCGCCGAAGAGACGCTCGACGCCGCGAATGTGCAGAACATTTGAGCCGATGCCTTCGATCTTCGCGCCGAGCGTATTCAGGAACCGGCTGAGATCCTGGACGTGCGGCTCGCTGGCCG
>JACDGR010000185.1 GCA_013821525.1 Actinomycetota bacterium | reverse complement strand
CCGTGCTGCTGCTGCAGCCTGTCCTGCGCTGCTGGGCCGGCCGCTGCCTCACCTGCAACCAGACCGTCGATCTTGAGCAACTCGTCCTCGTCCCACGCCGTGAGTAACAAAGTCCTACTAGGGCGCTTCCGCCAGAGGCGGAGGAGGCGCAGAGGCAACCCGGAGATCAACGGTGCCCGCCGGCCGATGTCCTCCCTGTCTTCCCGGTCGAGCGCTCGCGCATAGCGGGCCGCATCCGCCGCCGTCGCATATGTCTTCGTGCCTCCCGCGTCACAGCGAACGCACGACCAGCGCATCGTCTCGCCGGCGGCCGAGAACCGATGGCGATGACCGAGCAGGCGGCAGGCGAGCATTTGCGGCGACGGTACCAAGGACGATTGAGATGCGCATCGTGGGTATCCCGCGGGCCGTGAGCGTGCAGACCGCGACGATCAAGACCTCGATCCCAGGGCGCCTCGACCGGCTGCCGCGGGCGCGCTTCCACTGGCAGGTCGTGATCGGACTGGGCACGGTCTGGATCCTCGACGGCCTCGAGGTGACGATCGTCGGCTCGATCGCCGCCCGCCTGACCGAGAAGGGAAGTTGCCTCGGGCTGACGACCGGCGGGATCGGTACGGCAGCCGCGATCTACGTGGCAGGCGCCTGTGTCGGCGCGCTCTTCTTCGGCCAGCTGACCGACCGTTTCGGACGCAAGCGCCTCTTCATGCTGACGCTCGGCGTCTACATCCTTGCGACCGTCGCAACCGCTTTCGCGTTCGCGCCGTGGTACTTCTACCTCTGCCGGTTCTTCACCGGCGCCGGCATCGGCGGCGAGTACAGCGCGATCAACTCGGCGATCGACGAGCTGATTCCGGCTCGAGTCCGCGGTCGCGTCGACCTGATGATCAACGGCTCCTACTGGGTCGGCTCCGCACTCGGCTCCGCCGCCGCGCTCGTGCTGCTGAACGAGTCGCTGTTCGCGAAGGATCTCGGTTGGCGACTCGCGTTCGGCCTCGGTGCCGCGCTGGGCCTGACGATCCTGCTCGTGCGCCGGAACGTGCCGGAGAGCCCGCGCTGGCTGTTCATCCACGGGAAGCAGGACGAGGCCGAGAAGATCGTCGACGACATCGAGCGCAAGACCGAGGCCGAGACCGGCGAGAAGCTGGAACAGGTCGGCGACGAGCTCGAGATCCGTCAACGCAAGTCGATCCCGTTCCGGACGATCGCGTCGACGGCCTTCAAGCTCTATCCGAAGCGCGCGATCCTCGGCATCGCGCTCTTCGTCGGCCAGGCGTTCCTCTACAACGGCGTCACGTTCAACCTCGGCGATCTCTTCAGCACCTTCTACGGGACGTCGTCGAGCTTCGTGCCCGTGTTCATCATCGTCTTCGCGGTCGGCAACTTCCTCGGGCCGCTGTTGCTCGGACGGCTGTTCGACACCGTGGGACGCATTCCGATGATCACTGCCAGCTATCTCGGCTCGGCGATCGCCGCCGCCCTGCTCGCGGTCCTCTTCTACGAGCACGCGCTTCGCTCGCCGTGGGCCTTCGAGGGGATGATCTTCGTCACGTTCTTCCTCGCCTCGGCCGGTGCGAGTGCCGCCTATCTGACCGTCAGCGAGATCTTCCCGATGGAGACCCGCGCGCTCGCGATCGCGTTCTTCTACGCGGTTGGCACCGGTCTCGGTGGCATCATCGGCCCGCTGCTCTTCGGCCACCTGATCGCCACGAACAGCCGGTCCTGGGTGATGGTCGCGTTCCTGATCGGCGCCGGCGTGATGGCCCTCGGCGGGCTCGCCGAGCTGTTCCTCGGCGTCAAGGCGGAGAAGGCGCCACTCGAGGACATCGCGAAGCCGTTGACCGCGGAGGACGCAGAGCAGGGCTCGGCCGGTGACGAGGACGGAGCTTCTAAGGACGGAGCCTCGAAGGACGGAGCCTCGAAGGACGGAGAAGCGCAGTCGGGCGAAGACGGCGAGGACGACACGCGGCGGCGTTGGCGCGAGCGCGACGAGCGGCGCGCACGGCACGAGCGGTCCGGGAGTCGCCGCTACCGCCCCGGACCGGGCAGCTCGTTCTACTCGCCCGGGATGTTCGGCACCGCGGGTGCGACCCGCGCGGCCTCACCGGTGCAGCTCGACCGTGAGATCGACGCGATCGCAAGCGCACTCGAGACGGACGGCTCGATGCGGCGCGAAGACCTCGCGCGCAAGGTCGGCGCTCGGCGCTGGGGGCCGGGACGATTCTCAGCCGCTCTCGCCGACGCGGTCTCCGACGGTCGCGCAAGGCGCACCTCGCGCACGACGTACGGCCCGGCTTAAGAACAGAGGCGGGACGTCACGGCCGCACGCGCCAGATGTCGCTGCCCTTCCAGCTCGGGATCCACGCTTCACCGTTGATCTCGGTGACGACGAACGGGCCGGCTCCGACCTTCAATGTGCTGCTGACGGTGTTCGTTGCGGGGTCGACGATCGCAATCCTGTTCTCCCGGATCTTCGGGAGCCAGATCTTGCCTGCGACGACGGCGGGATCGCCGAGCGCCCCCCCCCCCGCGCCGAACGGGATCGTCGCGGCGACGTCGTTGCCGGCCGGGTCGATTCGCACGAGACCTGCGGACGCCGTCACCCAGATCGCGTCGGCGGAGGCCGCTGTCCAGCCCCCGCCCGCGACCGCGATTCGCGCCAGCACGGAATTCGTCGTCGGATCGATGCGAAGCACGGCGTCGCTGCCTGCCGCCCAGATCGAGCCGAATGCACCGACGATACCGACGGGGCTCCCGAGCGGCCATCGCTTCACCACCTTGTTCCGTGCGGGGTCGATGCGCTCGACATCACCCTGTGTGTGGGCGGTCGCCCAGGCCGCGCCGTAAGCGAAGGTCGCGTCGTACGGTTGCGACCCGACCCTGATCGCGGCGGTGCGCTTGCCGGTTCTCGCCGACACACGGCTGACGGTGTTCGAGCTCGTGTCCTCGATCCACAACGATCCCGCGCCGTATCCGAGGCCGCACGCACCGTCGCCGATCCCGGTCCTCGCGATCACCTTGTTCGTCTCCGGGTTGATCTTCAGCAGGAACGGTGCGCCGTATTCGCTGACCCAGACGAATCCGCCACCTCCCGCTGCCGCACATGGAGCCGCAACCGGCGAGACCTTGATCTTCGAGACGACCTGAGGCGCGTTCGCTGCACCGGCTGCGAGCGAGGCGACTGCGCCGGCGGCGATCACGGTGACGACGAGGATGCGCATGCGTCGAGAATAGTCCGACGCCGGAGGAAATACTCCGGTCTCGTATTAATCGTCGGTTAACCCATCGGCCGCAGTGCGACCTCGAAGGCCTCTTTCAGCTGGACGAGTGCAGTCCGCACGGTCGCCGAGTCCGCGAGCTCACGCTCGAGTGCAGCGTTGATGCGCTGCAGCGCAGGCCAACCGTTGTGCCACTCCCGGTCGCCGGAAGGGGTCAGCTCGAACAGGAACGACCGGCCGTCTTCGGGGTTGGCTCGACGGTGTACGTGGCGGCGCCCCTCGAGCCGCCTGACGAGATCCGACGCCGTCGTCAGCGGCAGCCCGAGCTCCCCGGCGAGCTCCGTCAGTCGGACGGGTGCCCGTACTCCGATCAGGCTGAGCATTGCGTATCCGTCGGCCGCAACGCCCTCGGCGGCCAGCTCGAGCTCGACGAGCTGTGCCATCCGCTGGTGCGCGCCCACCAGCTGAAGGAGCAGCGAGAGCCGGCGCTCAGGAGGAGCGGCGGATTTGCTCTTCGAGCGAGAGGAGCGGGAGCTTGAAGGTATCGACGGCACCGGAGTCTGAGGCGACATTGTCTGCGCCTTCGATCATCGCGACCTGGTCGGCGCTCAAGGGAGCGCCGGGCAGCCGCTGGGTCAGGCGCGCACCCGTGCGGGCGAGCTCGACGGGGACGTGAACAAGCCTGCGCCGCTTGCCGAGCACCCTGGCGATCGTCAGGTAGAGCTCGTTCCAGTCGACTGTGTCCGGCCCGCCCAGCTCGAAGAGCCTGTTCGCCGCGTGCGGATGGTCGATCCCCTGCGCGAAGTACGCCGCGACATCCTCGACCCAGATCGGCTGGGAACGCTGTTGCCCGTTGCCGATCACGGTGACGAGCGGTGACAGCTTCACCTGCCGCATGAAGGTGGGTAGAGCTCCGCCGTCGCGGCCGAAGACGAAGCTCGGGCGGAAGATCGTGTACTCGAGGCCTGAGCCGACGACGTCGCGTTCCTCGGCCCACTTCGCTCCGAAGTACGGGACGGTGTCCTTTGCGGTGTCGCTCGTGCCGAGCGCGCTCATCAACACGTACCGCTCGACCCCCGCGTCCTTGGCGGCGGCGATCAGGTTGCGATTCCCCTCGGTCATCACCCGGTGAAACTCCGCCGGGCGACCCTGAATGATCGCGACGAGGTTGATCACGTGCGTGCAGCCTTCGGCCGCGGCGTGCACGGCCGCCGCGTCGGTGATGTCGCCGCGCACTAGGTCGACGCCCCAGCCCGCGAGCTGCGTCGCGCGTTCGGGCTGGCGCACGAGTGCGCGCACGTCGAGGTCGCGCGCGCGCAGTGCGTGCACCACCTTGGGGCCGATGAAGCCGGTTGCGCCGGTGACGAGGATCTTCATTCGCTCGGGAAGTTCTGCCAGTAGCGGGAGGGAGTCGGGCCGCGCTGGCCCTGGTACTTGGAGCCGAGCGACGAGGTGCCGTAGGGCCGCGACGTCGGCTCGCTCAGCTGCATGAACGAGATCTGGCCGATCTTCATGCCGTAGTAGATCGTAATCGGAAGGTTCGCGACGTTCGACAGCTCGAGCGTCACGTGCCCGTCCCAGCCCGGGTCGATGAAGCCGGCAGTCGAGTGGATGAGTAGGCCGAGACGGCCCAAGGAGCTCTTGCCCTCGAGCCTGGCCACGAGGTCATCCGGCAGGCCAACGCGCTCCAACGTGGAGCCGAGCACGAACTCGCCCGGGTGCAGGATGAACGGCTGCTCGTCCGAGATCTCGACCTGCTCCGTCAGCTCCTCCTGCGGCTGCTTGACGTCGATGTAGGGGTAGCGCGCGTTGTGAAAGACGCGGAAGTAGCGGTCGACGCGCACATCGACGCTCGAGGGCTGCAGGAGCGAGCGGTCATACGGATCGATCGTGATCCGGCCCTCGCCGAGGAGACTTTCGATGGTGCGATCGGAGAGGACCACAGGGGGATTCTTCCATCAGCGCGTCGCCGAGCGCGGCGAGTCCCTTCAGGAACGCCTGCTGCTCATCGGGAGCGAGCGTTGCAAGCGCCCGGCGCAGCGGCTCGTTGCGCCGGTCGAGCCAGCCGCGCACGCGGTCTTCGGTGAGGGCGTTCAGGTCGACGACGGTGCGGCGGCGATCGTCGACGTGCTCTCGCCGCCGGACGAGCATGTGACCCTCGAGCTCGGTTGCGAGCTTGCTGGCTGCCGGCAGCGAGACGCCGAGGATCCGCGCGAGCTCACCGACCGTTTGCCCCTCCTGGGTGCCGACGAGCGCGAGCATGCCGACGTGGCGCCGGCCGAGCGGCGGCTCGCCCTTGATGAGCGCCGCGAGCTCACCGGCCGGCCGCCGGCGGGCCCAGAGTCCACGCATCACACGCCGCAGCTCGTGGCGCAATACGTCCAGCTCTGGCGGCGCTCCCTGAGTCGACGCCGCATCGGGCGACCGTCTTTCGGATGAGGGGCGATGTCGTGAGCGGGGAATAGAACCCTCCGGATAATAGTTATACTTCGGTAACTGTTGAGATATGACAACGAACGAGAGGAGGTGAGCGTATATGTGTCACGGACACCATGACAGCGCGGGTCACGAAGGGCCCGCCTACGAACAGCACGGCCACGAGGCCGGCCAGCAGCGGGGCCGCCGCGGCCGCCGCGGACGGCACGGCTTCCCGAGCCGCACCCAGCTGGTCGAGCGGCTGCAGGGCTACCAGCAGCACCTCGAAGCCGAGCTGAGCAACACCCGCGACCTGCTCGATCGTCTGACCGACGGTCCCGAGCAGAGCGGAACCGTCTAGAGCGGCACCGTCTAGAGGAGCGCCCGATCTGCCGACGGGCACGTCCAGGGGCCGACCCTGGACGTGCCCGCGTGCCCGCGTGGCCCGCGGTCATGGCACCGCGCTCTCGGTGCTACGGGTTCGCGTCGACGCGCACGACGGGCGAGACCGCCACGGACCCGTCGGTGCTGCGCGCCACCGCGACGGCTTCGACACGCTCGTGGCGGTGGTACCGGCTCGGCTCGAGGAAGGCGCGGTACGGCGCCGAGTCGTCGATCGCGACACGCCGCCACGTCCCGCCGGCCCGCCTGACTGCGAACGAGACGCTGACGGGGCCGCCGGGAACCTTCGCCGAGAGCAGCCTCAGCGAGGTCAGTGGGTCCGGGCCCCCTGTGAGCGTCGGCTTCCCCGGCGCTCGCTTCGGCAGCGCCACGTTCGGCGCCGCGACGATCGCCGACACCGCTGGGATGTCGAGCCTCAGACCGCCTGACGCCGTCCCCGGGCCGAAGACGATGCTCCACGTTGCGCCCGCCGTTGCCGGCGCGATGGTGACGTGGGCGGGCGCAGCGGTGTTGTTGAAGCCGACGACCACCTCTCTGCCACGCCCGAGGTCGATCCGAGAGACCACGAGCAGCCCGTCTTTCGCGTAGCGCACGACCGACGCGCCGGTTGCGAGCTCGGGGTAGGCGCCGCGCGCCGCCGCGAGTGCGCGCAGCTGCCTCTCGATCGGGTTGTTCGTGACGTCGAACGAGGCGAGCTCACCGGCCCCAATCCCACTGACAGAGCAAAAAAAGGGCGAAACGATCGCTCCTCACCGAGGGCAAGGGCATCCCGGTCGGGAT